>JAYYJK010000072.1:0-4862 GCA_036146255.1 Nanobdellota archaeon | reverse complement strand
GATTATAACTATGCAAAAGATGGTGGATTCCTACTAACTAGTGCTTTATCATCAACTACATTTGACGATACATTTAGATTTCCAATGAAAACAGACACTGTAGATTATTATGGTTCAATTCCAACTGAAGAAACATGTCTCTTTGAAGCAAGAGTAATTGATGCATACGGAACTGACATTAGAGTAATCAAAAATGTAGAATTTGCATATCCACAAAGAGAAGAAATGAAACCTTCAATTAATGGATATGGAACAGATGTAATGGACTTCATCTCAAATACAATCAATGAACCATTTACAACAGGATATAATAAAATTGATTTTACTTTAGTAAACTATGAATCAGAAGCTAAAGAACTCTCAATTTCAATTGTCTCAACACAATTAGGTATTGGATATAATGAAGAAGTAAATCTAGGTTCAGATTCATCTAAAGATGTAACAGTTCCTCTCCTCTTCACAAAAGACCAAAAAGGAACATATCCTATTAGAATCTCTATCAACGACGGAGATGAAAAACAAGTAAAATACTCCTATATTACTATCAACTAAAGTTGATAGGAATATTTTTAAGAATAGTTCACTATTGTTGTGATATTATAATTAACTAAATTGAATTAATGTTATCATCAATTTCTAATTGGCGTAGCATTATATTCTCATAAAAAACCCTTAAAGGGTTTTTAATTTTCTTAAAATACATAATTGATTATTTCAACTCTACTTCAATTTTATTATTTTTATAATCAACTTTAGAAATAAAAGATAATTTTTCATTTGATTTAATTATCTCTAATACATAATTCCAACCTTTTTCTTTTGCTGCTTTATTAATTGAAGGAAGCACTTCTTCTAGAAGGGAGAAATGTTCATATATTTTATTTCCCATTTCTTGATATTTATCATAATCTTTAAGCATCTGCTCTTTTTGTGCTTGTTGTTTTTTGAGCCTTTTTTCTAATTTTTTTAATTGTTCTTGGAGCTCCTTCTCTTTTTTATCTTCTTTGACTAAAAACTGAGAGAAATATCTTAATGCAGCCTCATTAAATGATTCTACTTTTTCTAAGTTATCAACATTAAATTCAAATGGATAAAAATCTACTACTTTTTCACCGTCTTTTTTTATACAAGGGTTGAGTTCTTGTTTTCTAAATGTTTCTAAGACTTGTTTTAGTTTATCTGGATCAATTTCTCTAATTGGAGTTTTCTTATCAACATCGAGTAATGATATAATTTCTTCGGCATATTTAGATCCCATTCCAAATTGAGTTGCTAAGAAGACAACACCCAATAATTCTGATTCTTTTATTTCAGTTTCTAATTGATCTAAATTCTCAAAATTAATTTTTTTAGCAGGAGGAAGTATATATGTTTCTTTATTTCTAACAATTCTATCTTTATAGTTTTTCTTAGTTAAAGAATTAATAATGGTTTTTTCTTCATCAAGTAAAATTACATTACCTGGAGCAAAAATTTCAATAAGTAGAGTATATGTTTTAATTGAGTCGTTTTCTTTATCTTTTTTTGATACCGTAAATAATACAATTCTCTCTCCTGGAACAATAGATATACTCTCAATAAATCCATTTTTTAAATACTTTCTAAGAAATGAAATAAATGGATTTGGATGTGATGTTTCATGTTTTTCCTTTGAAACATATAAATAAGAACCTAATTTACAAGTAACATAAGAATGTCCTTTTGTTTTGTTGAATATTTTAAGATAAAAAAGAGTGTCTTCAAAATAAAAAGATTCAATTCTTCCTCCTTCTAATTCTTTAAGCTCTTTAGATAAAAAATATAGATCTGCGCTAGAAAATGCTTTCATAATAGATTATGTCTTCTTATCTTTTAATACTTTTTGATTGTATTTTTAAATAAATAATAGAAAGCTTTTAAAATCTGCTCTCTTAAGTATTACTAGATAAACCATGGCAGTAGAAACACTTAAAGGAACTGAGGATTTTGATCCCAAAAAAAGTATAGAGATGAATAAGGTAATGGACACTATCAAAAAAAGTTTTGAACTTTATGGGTTTAGGCCTTTTGATACACCATTAATTGAATATATGGAAACTTTAACAATGAAATATGAAGAAGATAGTGAAATTGTTGAAGAAATATTTAAAGTAAAAGATAGGGGGAATAGAGAATTAGGTTTAAGATATGATTTAACAACACCTCTTTGTAGATATGTGGCATCAAAACCACAACTCAAAAAACCATTTAGAAGATATCACATTGCAAAGGTATTTCGTGATGGGCCTTTGAAAAAAGGAAGAATGAGGGAATTTTATCAATGTGATGGTGATGTTATTGGTCAAGAAGGACAAGAAATTGAAGGAGAATTATTGTCTTTATTTTATACAACATACAAAGCTTTAGGAATTGATGTAGTATTAGAATTAAACAATAATAAAATTTTAAGAGGATCTCTACTCGAATTTGGTGCTAATGAAGAAGACCTATCTTCATATATTCTCTCAATTGATAAATTAAAAAAAATTCAAAAAGAAGGTGTATTAAAAGAGATTGAAGAAAAAAACTTAGATACTCAAATTTGTTCAAGTGCTATTGATCTTCTCTCTTCAAAATCAATAGATATCTTGAAAGAAAGTTCATCAAATGAATTACTTAAAGAAGGAGTTAATGAGCTCTCTACATTAGTTACACTTTTGGATTTTCAAAAAGTACCTTACAGATTAAATTTCTCTCTCTCTCGAGGATTAGACATATATACAGGAAATATTTGGGAGTCTTATGATCTCTCTGAATCAGTAACATCATCTCTTGGTGCTGGGGGAAGATATGATAAGGTAATTGGTGAATACATGGCACTTACTAAAGGAAATAAAGAAGTAACAGAATTTGTTCCTGCAGTAGGTATCTCATTTGGTTTAGTTCCTATTATGTCAGTTTTAGAATCAAAAGAAGATTCTTCTCAAAAAGAAGGACTAACAACTACATTAATTGTTCCTCTCTCACAAGATTGTGTTTCAAAAGGATTTCAAATAGCAGATAAATTTAGAAATGAAAATATAAACACTGAGATGTTTTATGGATACTCGATGAAAAAAGCTTTTAAATACTGTGATTATTTGGGTGTTGAAAATATTGTTATCTTAGGAGAAAAGGACATAGAAAAAAACACTTATGTCCTAAAAAACTTAAAATCTAAAGAAGAAACTATTTTTTCTCTTTAAATTTGTTAATTTATAGTTACTACTTAATATGTATTAATATTATTTATATATTATTAGTATAAAAAATTGTTATGAAAAAATTATTCTTAGTGTTATTGTTATCAATAAGTATTGTCTCCTATGCATTTGCAGATTCAAACGGAATCTGGATTGATGCTAGCGATATTCGTGGAGGAACTTTTGGTTCTGACGAACCATCTGCAACATCATATCAATTTAATGTTCCAGTAACATTTACTCAAAATTTAATTTACAAAGGGGTTGAGATTGATGCCAGATTTGTAAATGAAAATCAAGACAACTCAATTACATCAAATATGATTGTAAATGGTGCAGTGAGATCAGACGATATTGAAGATGAGACAATTACTTCAAGCGATATTGGTCCTAATGCTGTAGGTTCCTCCGAGGTGATTGATAATTCTTTAACAGTAAATGACATTGGTTCAGGTGCTGTTGGTTCTTCAGAGGTTATCGATAATTCTTTAACTATTGATGACATTGGTCCAGATAGTGTAGGAAATTCAGAATTAGTTTTTGCCTATAGGACAGGTCAAGCTTTTGACGCAAGATTTGTAAATGAAGGTCAAGCAAACTCAATTTCCAACATTATGATTCAAGGTAGTGCAGTTGATACTAATAAAATTGCAGATGAATCAATTAGATCCGTAGATATTTTAAATGGGCAAGTAATGACTGATGATTTGGGTGTAGATTCAGTAACATCTGGAAAAATTGCTGCATTAGCTGTAAGAAATGAACATATAGCAAATAATGCTGTAGATTCGTCAAAAGTAGCACCAGATTCATTAGTTCAAGCAGATTTAGCTCCAAATAGTGTAGGAAATTCAGAATTAATTGATCAACCAACAGTGGACGTTTTATTTGCAAATAATAGGGTTGAAGCTGGTAGGGTTGATACTAATACAATTAGACCACTTTCTGGAAACAGAGTAGTAATCCAATTAAGTTAAAAATGACAAAAGAAGTTCCAGGAAAAGAATTGTTGTATGTTATAGGACTAATTGTTGGGATATTAATTATTATTGCTTTATTTTTTGTTTTTACAAAAACTGATAATATCTCTAGGATAGAGACTCCTCATGTAGTACCAGAAGTAGAAGAAGTACCTCTAGAATATGAAGAAGTACTTCAAAAAGGAGATATTAGTGCTTGTGCAGGAATTGAACTTGATGCTAAAAGAGAGGCTTGTGAAGCAAAATTGGGGGTGTGCACTGATGATTCATGTTTCTATCAAAAAGCTCTAAATTCCAGATTTGTACCAGATTGTCAGAATATTCAAAACTCTACTTTAAGAGCACAATGTTCTTCAGAAATATTTAGAACTGATGTCTTTGAAAGAGCTGTTTTAGAAGATTCTATTTCTATTTGTGAAGAGATACAAGATTCACAAATGCTTCAAAGATGTAAAGATAATTATTACTTTGTTTCAAGTATTAATAAAAATGATGTTGCTTATTGTGATATGATTATCCAAGAAGATTTAAAAAATGAATGTGTTGCAAATTAAATTTTTATTATTATTTCTTGCTACAGTTTTTTCTCTAAATTCTGTTTATTCTATTAATGTATGTGGTGTTAACGTTGATGAGAGTAATGGTTTTTATGTTTTAGATAGTTCCGGAAATTATGTTTTAG
>JAYYJK010000071.1:0-7078 GCA_036146255.1 Nanobdellota archaeon | reverse complement strand
ATGAGTTTTTTTAAGTCAAAATAATTTTCTATAACATCAGGTCTTTTTCCAAAATAACCATCAAACATTACACCAATTTCTCTATTTTTTGAAAAATGAAGAATTCTCTCTTGAATATCTTTTCTTGAGTAAAATTCCTTTGCAATGTTCTCATCCATATGTAATAATACTGATTTTTAATTTATAAAGCTGGTGTCTATGAGAAGTAGAAAAGTAGATAACGAAACTAGTGAAGTTGAAACCTGATAATTTGAGACAAGGAACTAGAGATAACTTTATTTATACTAAAAATTATGTATTACAATGAGTTATGTATGTTAAATCATATTCTTTTTTAGGTGGTTGTTGGTAGTTTTTGTGTTTTTTGTTAATTTCATATGGATTCTCTAATGCCTCTAAGAGTCGATTAAATTCTCTTGAATCATTATTTTTAACATATTGATGTATAGCTTCTTCGACTAGATAATTTCTTGGAATGAGATAGGGGTTTGCTTTTCTCATAATAGTTGAATCCAAACCTACTTTTTTTATTTCTTCTCTTAAGTTCTGGAATGTTTTTGTCTTAAATACATTCTCATTAAATGTTCCAGGATGTTCTAATTCAATGAATGTATTTGTATAATCTTGTTGATTTTTTTGAAGCCAGTTTAGAAACTTTTTAATTAAGCCAGTGCATTGTATTTCATTTTTTATTCCAAGTTTTGCTTTCATCATTGAATTGAATTTTTCTTCATAAATATCTTCAAATTTTGATAGTGACTTTTCTAATAATTTTATTACTTCTTTTGGTTCTTCGTCAATAATTGGAATAAGTGTTTCTGCAAATCTCTCTAAATTCCAAAGTAAAATATTTTTCTGATTACCAAATGCATACCTTCCTTGAGCATCAACTCTGCTAAATTTAGTAGTAAGGTCATATGAATTCATAAATGCACATGGACCGTAGTCAAAGGTTGTTCCTGTAATACTCATATTATCGGTATTCATCACACCATGAACAAAACCTACCCTCATCCAGTTGATGACCATATCTATTTGTTCTTCCATTACTTTTTCAAAGAATTTGAGATATTTCTCTTTTTTTCCATGTAATTCTTTGAAATGTCTCTCAATTACATAATCCGTAAATTCTCTGAGTTCTTCTTTTGAGCTTGAATAAGAAACAAATTCAAATGTGCCAACTCTAATATGGCTATCCATTACTCTTGTAAGAATCGCTCCTCTTTCTATTTCTTCTCTAATTACCTTATTATTTGTCAAAATAACTGCCAAACATTGGGAACTTTTAATGTTGAGATTTGTAAGTGCTGTGCTGTAAATATATTCTCTGAGCGCAGAACTTACTGTTAATAAACCATCTCCACTCCTAGAATAAGGAGTAATTCCTGAGCCTTTTAGTTGAATATCTACTCTTTTGTTGTTTGTTACATGTTCTCCTAAAAGTGCTGCTCTTCCATCTCCCAAGTTATTTAAATAACCAAATTGATGTCCTGCATATCTTTGTGCAATTGGTTTTTCTAAAATGTTATTACCTGAGAGTATTTGAGTTAATTCTTCTTCAGGTTCATCGATATTTAATTCATTTAGAAGATTATTGTTTAGAATTAGGAGTTGTGGATTTTCTATATTATTTAGAGTAATATATGAGAAAAATTTTGGATTTAATTTCAAATATGTAGTATCAAAATTAAAACACATTTTATTTGACTAAATTAGTTCTGTATCTGTTCCATCTTCTTTTACTTCATGAATATGGATACAATTTACAGGACAACTCTCAGCAGCATCCATGTTATCTTCAAAATCCTCTGTTAGTGGATTTTCATTTGTTCCTAGAATTTCTTCTTCCCCGTTTCCTGTTTTTGTATGGTTGTGAATTGAAGATTTTCCATCATCATCCATGAACCAATGTTTTGGACACACAGAAGCACAAGCTGAACAACCAATACATATGTCTCTATCGTGAATTATTTTATATTTTTCTACCATCTTAACTAAGAATGTTAGTTTGTTTATTATTATAAAGATTACTTTTCAATCATATTAAATACTTCAAGAGCTAAGTCAATACAATGGTTTTTTGTAGTTGGCCATTGTCCTAATGTTTCTTTGATTCTACTTTGATTTAAATTGTTAATTTCTTCTACTTCTTTTCCTAGAAGATAATTACAAAAAATCTCAAAACTTGCAGTATTGAGTGCACAACCATTAAATTCATATTTAAAATCTTTAAATTTGTTGTTTTCAATTACAACATATAGAATAACAATATCTCCACAAATTTTTGATTTATGATAAATTCTTTGAGTATAGTTAGTTAATGTTCCTGAGAATTTTTGATTATTCATATAATGAATAATTTGCTTTGTATACTCATCCATAGAAAAAATAAATAACTATAATTTATTAAATTAATTGAATCCTTCCCCTTCTATTCTCTCAACTAATTCAAACCCTCCTTCTTCTACAATTTGTCCTGCTTTGAGAACATGTACAAAATCAGGTTTTAAATATTTTAAAATTTTTGAGTGGTGTGTTACTAGAATAATTCCCATGTTTGTCTTTTCTTTTATTTTGAGAATTTGTTCCGAGAGTAATTTAAGAGCATCTACATCAAGTCCTGAATCTAACTCATCTAAGAGAGCAAAATCTGGTTCAATAATTGAGAGTTGGAGAATTTCTGATCTTTTTTTTTCACCCCCTGAAAATCCTACATTCACAGATCTAGTTCTAAATGAAGGATCCATGTTTAATTCTTTCATTTTTTCTTTTACAAGTTTATGAAATGGAGCCATCTTCATCTCTTCTCCTTTAATTGCATTATATGAAGTCCTTAAGAAATTTACCATAGTCACACCATCAATTTCAATTGGAGATTGAAAACACATGAAAATTCCTTTTTGTGCAACTTCATTTACCTCTAATTCATTTGATTGTTCATTATCTAAGAGAATTTCTCCTTGAGTTAATTCGTAATTTGGATGATTCATAATTGAGTTAAGAACTGTTGATTTTCCAGCTCCATTTGGTCCCATGATCACATGAACTTCCCCTTTATTTACTTTTAAATTAATTCCTTTTAAAATGTCTTTTTCTTGAACTTTTACATGTAAATTTTTTAGCTCAATAGTTTCTGTCATAGAATAAGATAAGTAGTTTTAATTTATAAAAGTTAATAAAAATTAACGATTGTTAACTTTAGCTTTACTAAAGTGTCATCAATTTCTAATTAATGTTAAATTTTTAAACTTAACAATTGAACTCACAACAAAAATGTGATTAATAAAAATTAATTATTATCAAATTTAGCTTTGTTTCAATTTACTATAATTTTGTTCAATTGTTGCTTTAGTTTGTTCTAAATCTAACATAATTTCTCCACGTGCATTGTAAGGTGTGTCAAATTCTATTAATTCTGTATTCAAGTTTCCACTATTCTCTTCTCTTGATACTATGTATGCTTTGTTTCCAACTGCTCTTATTGTATTTACTCCAAGAGAATTTTTCATCTCGTATGTTGTATGAAGATGGCAATCAATTGTGAGTTTTGAGAGTGATGAGAGCTTTGCAGCAACTAAAAGTGTTGGCATTAAATTTGCTTTTTTTCCATCTTTTCACGCTCCTTGACCAACTTGTCCATGAGAGATAAATACGTCTAAATTTTTGATTTCACTTCCGTTGAGTCTTTGCCAATCAAAGTCTTGCTCTAAATCTTTTTTAGTTTGTTCGTTATCTAAAAATTCTCTTTTAGGTTCAACTGGTACAACTGCTCTTCTTGCTCTTTGATGAATGAATAATGAATCTAATTCTTGAGGAAGGTAAATTTCATGAAGGTGTGGCATAAGAGCATTTACATTTGACACACCAGCAACTGAGAGTCCATTAATATTTGAGATTCCTTGCTCTGCACCAAGGTCTATGAAGAGTTCTTTGTTGTTGACTAGAGATTTTACTAATTGAGGGAATTGTGCTGGTTCATGGTTTCCATTAAGAAAATACGTAGTTACTTGATATTTGTTAATAAGTTCTGCTAATTTTTGTGCATGTACTTCTAAAATAATTTGAAATAATAGTTGTAATTTAATTCTCATCTCTGAAGTAATTGTTTGAATTGAAGTTGTATTTTTTTTTATGATTTCTTTTACTTTTGTTTCAAGTTGTTTTTCTTGAATTTCTTTGAACAAAAAAGTAATTTGTTCTTTCATCTCATCTGAGAGTTGTTGATGTGAAGATATTTTTTGAATAACATCTAATGCAGTTGTTCCAAATTGAGCTAATCTTTGATATTCTGAATATGTTTGAATATCTTCTTTTTCCATGTCTCTTTGAAGAATTAATCCTGGAATTTCTGAGGGCATTCTATATCCCAGTAAATGTACGATATTTTCAAAGTTATAATCTCCAATAATATCTCCACCACATACAAATGGAATTTCTTTTTCTTTTGCTGTTTTAAAAATTTCCTCCAAACAATCAAAATGTGCATGATGATCTGAAGATGTAATAAATGCATTGTTCATAGATTGAATGTGATGGATTTATTTTATAAGGTTTTAGTACAATGTATCACAACAAAATTATTTAAACACATTAAAGATTATTGTTTTATGGTTAACAAATTAAAGGTTCATGACAAGAAAGGAAATTTTGAACAAGAAGTTGAAATGAGTGGAAAAAGGTCTATGCTAGATGATATGCTTGATAATGGAGTAAATGTTTTTTTTGGATGTATGGGTGGATCTTGTTCTGCATGTAAATGTAAAATTACTAAAGGACTTGAACATGTAGACAAAGAGGCTATGGGGCCACAAGTATATTCTGATGTTGCAGAAGATGAAGTATTATCATGTATTGCAAGAGTTAAAGAAGGAGTAGATGGGGAAGAAATCGAGCTAGAGAAATGTCTTTAGTCTACCAAAAGATGATTAAAACTTTATTTAAATTTTGATTATGTCTTTAATTTGTAAAATATAATCATATAAATTATTTCAAATAATAATTATTAATTACTTTTTCTCTCTTTTACTCTATTAAATACATAATATATTTCTCCTCTATTTGAATAGGAATACATCAATATAATAGCTATTAAAATAATTAAAAAAATAGCTCCTAAAACAAATAATTCAAAAATAATTGATGATAGAGATACTGAAAATAATAGAATTTTTCTAAGTATATTTTTCATTGCTAAATAAGGATTTGTAAATTCTAATATTGAAACTAATGAAGAGCTTAAAAGCTCTAGAGGAAGAAGTACACCCGAAGTTAAAAATAGTAAAAATAATACCATTAATTGACTAATAAATAATGATAATTGACTTTGAGCAATTTGTCCAATAAAAATTCCAATTGATACAAAAACAATTAAAAATAAAAATAATAGCATCAAAATAATAGCTAAATCTAAATAGAGAGATTTAATAAAAAATACGTAAAATAAAATAGCAATTACTGAAATTTGTGCGTAGAGTAAAACTACTACTGAACTTATTTGTGCAATAATCACTTTTGATGAGGGTGGTGCTGCTAATGCATTTCTAAATCTAGATTGTGATGTTTTTTCTTTAAAACTCAGTACTGAACCTAAAAATAATGAAAGCAGTAAAATTAAAGTTCCAAATATAAAAGGAAAAAGAGAACCTAATTTTGAGTTTGAAGACTTGAATGCATCTTCAAATGTTAAACTAACTGGAGTAAGTAATGTATCTGCATCTCTTAGATTATATGACTGTGTTTGATTTAGTGAAGCTAAATGAATTTGGGATTGTGATTCTATTGAAGAGTCTAGAGTTTCAATCTGATCAAACCCTTTTTCAATTGAATTTTTTTGTGATCTAAATGAGGAACTTAAATCTTGTTCAATATCATCTAAGTCGTCTATTAATGATGTTAATTTTTTCTCAAATGTTGTAAATGTATAAGAAGATGAACCATAAGACTCTAATGACCTTTGAGCTAAATCTACATTATCTTTTATGAGATCTAATGCATCATCAATTTCTTGCTTTTTTTCATCTGATATGTTTTCTAATTTAATTAATGAAATTACTTCAATTGTTTTATTAAGAGCATCTTTTAATTCATCATTAATTGAATTTACAAAATTAGTTTTTGATTTTAAGAGTTGTTCTGCTCCTGTTTCAATTTCATCTAAATCTAAAGTATTTGGATTATACGCTAAATCTGCTTTTAAAACATCATTTCTAATTAAAGTAATTGTATTTTTAATTTCTTGAACTTGAACTTGTTTATTTGTATTAGTTGAAATAGAAGTATTTAGAGTCTCTTCAAGGTATTCTAAATTTTCAATTAAATCATTAATATGCTTTTTTGAGAGAGCATAACTTCCACCCTGTAGCGTTGTTCTTAAAATATTTTCAACTACTTCTTTTACTTGTGCTTTTGAATTATCTACTAAAATAATTATCTCATTTTCTCTTCCTTTTTCTATATTAAAATTTTCAGGATAAATAATACAGCTTTGAACTCTTGCTTCTTG
Organism: Nanobdellota archaeon; assembly: GCA_036146255.1. GTDB lineage: Archaea > Nanobdellota > Nanobdellia > Woesearchaeales > UBA583 > UBA583. Next base: position 576 of record JAYYJK010000071.1, on the reverse strand, counting down.
AAGTGCTATGAGACATTGATTTTTTGAATCATAATTTACAATGTAAAAACCATTGAGATTTAATTCTGAATTAATAATTTCTTCAGTTTCACTTCCAATTGAGTTAATAACCCCTACTTGAAAAGAATATGAATTCTCATTATAATACATCAATGTCATCAATAACAATAGTAAAATTGGTCCTAAAAACAAAATTGAAAAAGATACTTTATTATTTACTAGAATTTTAATGTTTTTTTTGAACATTTCTATAAATTGTCTACCCATGTTTCACAAACTCCATAAAAGATTTCTTAAGATTTTTTGAATGCTCAAGTACTTTTACCTTACTATTATTGAGCATACATACTCTACCATTTAATTCCTCAACTTCTTGAAGATGGTGACTTACAAAGATTATTGAAACACCTAATTTGTGTAACTTTTTAATATATTCTAATAGTTCATCCCGTAATTTAAAATCTAAATTTGCAGTAGGTTCATCTAAAATTAAAACTTTTGGAGAATGAAGAAGCGAACATAACAAATCAAGTCTTTTTTTTTGACCCTCAGAAAGAGCTGAACCTAGATTATCAA
>JAYYJK010000070.1:0-9008 GCA_036146255.1 Nanobdellota archaeon | reverse complement strand
TAAAAATTCTTTTCTTATTAGTGGTATCATTATGCACAGTCTCTTTAATAGCTGCAGATACTGAGTATAATTACGAACTTGAAATTGATTATGATTTTGACGAAGATGAAGAAATTGAGTGTGAACTTGATTTAGGAGATAGAAAAAAAACAGAAACTTTTGATGATAATGACGATCGTGACGATATGAGTTTTGATGGTAGATTCGATGATTCAATTGAAGTTGAATGTGATGAAAGAGTAGATATTGATTTAAGAGTACTAGATTTAGATGATAATGAGGTAGAAGACATTAGCGAAAATAATGTGAGAAATTTTGTTTATGAGCTTGAACTCTATGAGGGAGTTATTTCTTTTGAATATGATTTTCCAAGTAGTGTAGATATTCTTACTTGTGAACTTGAGATAGATGATAGAAAAATTGAATATACCTATAATAGAGAAGATGATGATTCATTAAAAGAAGAAATTGAATATGAATTTCTCAAAGAAACGACATTTTCATGTAGTGAAGAACTCGATGAATTAGAATTAAAAATTGAAGATCCAAATGGGTTTGACGTCTATGACCTTTTACTAAAAGATGAAGATGAAATTGAATTTGATGAAAATACACCTAGACATATTTACGATTTAGCATTATTTTTTACAAAAGATTTTAATGAAGAAGAAGTTGAATGTGATGTAGAAATTGATTCTGTAAGTGATTTCACATTAGAATTTGATGATTCTAGTTCAGGTAGTGAAAGAACATTAGAATATGTTTTTGGAGAAACATTTGAAATTAGTTGTGATGATGAATTTGAAGAAGCAATTGTAGATATTGTTCTATTAGAAGACGATGATGAAAAAGTCTTCGAGGGAAATTATTATGATCAGAGAACAATTAGTATATCTAAAAATGATATTGAAAATTGGGAAGAAAAAGAAGATGAAATTATAGAAGAAGAAGAAAAAGTAATTATTCCACAAGTTGTAAACCCTAGACCCACAGAAGAAGAAAAAGAAGAAGAACCTATTGAAGAAACTACAACAACACAACAAGAAAGTGAAACCACAACAACAGCTACGTTAAATGATGAAGAAAAAGAATTAAATTCATCAATACAACTCCAAACAAACACTTCAGAAATTGAAGAAGAAAAAGAAGAAAACAATTCAACTTCAATAATTTATACATTTATAGGTATTATCTCAATAATATTACTTATTGTAATTATAATATTTTTGATGAAATTATAATTTTTATTTTAGAAATAATATAATATTTTTGATCGCTAAATAAACTAGGTTTATTTAGGATACTCAACAATTTGTTATTAAGAATTCTTGGTTGTTATATTCTCTTCAGGAGAGTTTAGCATACCGCATGCTGCATCAATATCCTCACCCATATTTCTTCTCACAAAGCATTTAAATCCATTATTCATAAGAGTTACTCTAAATCTATCGCATGTCTCATCATCACTGGCATAAAATCTCTCTCCATGTAAGTCCATATGTCCATTTAGAGGAATTAAATTAAAATTAGTCATGTTAACAAATCCTAACTCAAGTAATTTTTCTAAATCTTCTTCTCGATCAGTGAGTCCTTTAATCATAATATATTCTACCATAATTTTATCTCTGAATTTATCAGAATAAGAATTACACACTTCAACGAGTTCAGGGATTTTCCATTTAGATAAATAAGGCATTAAAAAATCCCTAGTATCTTGAAATGGTGAATGAAATGATAAAGCTAAATGTACTTTCCAATCTTTTTGAATAAATTTTTTCATAGCAGGAACAATCCCTGAAGTTGACACTGTAATTTTCCGATAAGGATAGGAATATTGTTCATGAAGATATTCAATTGATTTTTCTACATTAGAATAATTATTAAGAGGCTCACCCATACCCATGTAAACCATCGCAGTAATATGATTGTGAGCATAACCTAGCTCAGACTTAGTCCTTTGTTTAGAAATTACATCTTCTGCATGTAAATATTTAAGTGCTTCTTCAAATTGTTCAACTATTTCCTCAGAAGTTAAATTTCTCATAAATCCCATCTTGGCAGTAAGACAAAATTCACATCCCATCGCACATCCTACTTGTGAAGAAACGCATAGGGTTTTTTTACCATTTTTTTGTGGAATAATAACACAATGATATCCATCATCAAAAATTAATTTAGTAGTTCCATCTTTTGATTTCTCAATCTCTTTGAGAGCCATAGTATAGAAAAAGAGTGTTTCTTTAAAAATATTTAGAGAAAATAAAGAACATTAAAGTAGTTAGAAATTATTAAATACTATAACAACCATGAAATATCCACTCATTGGGGTGAAATAAAACATGAAAACACTAGAAAAAACAGTATTAATATTAGTTATTGTTGGTGCAATTAATTGGGGGTTAATTGGAGCTTTTGGGTTTAACTTAGTAAATGCAATATTTGGTTCTTTTGGATGGCTAGAAAACCTTATCTATATTCTTGTTGGTCTAAGTGGTTTATATTCTATTAAATTATTATTTTAATTCCTTTTTCATAGTACAAGAATTTATCAATGCTTAAACTAATTTTTTACTATGAAAACATTTATTTTTGATTTTGATGGAACAATTGTAGACACATTTGATAGTACCATTAATATCTTACACTCAATTTCTAAATATACTTCACACAATATAACCAAAGAATTTATCAAAAAAGAAATTAGAACAAAACACATTAAAGAAATTATTAATGATTTTAATATTAATTCAGTGCAAATGCTTCTAATTATGTGGAAAATTAGATCAGAACTAAAAAAAGAAAGAGAAGACATAAATTCAATTACTTCTATGAAACAAGTACTAATTGAACTACATAAAAAAGGATACCATTTAATTCTTGTTACCTCAAACATTGAATCTACTGTATCTCATTTTTTAGATAAAGAAAATATTTGTGTTTTCTCAGAAATATATTACAAAAGTGGATTATTTAACAAAAATAAAATTATTAATAAAATTATTAAAAAAAACAATCTCGATAAAAAAGAAGTTTATTATGTAGGTGATGAGATTAGAGATATTCTTTGTGCTAAAAAAAGTAATATTAACTCAATTTCTGTAACATGGGGATTTAATTCAAAAGAATTATTAAAAGAAGAAAATCCTGATTATATTATTGATTCTCCTCAAAAATTATTAGAAATACATTAAATATCTTCAATATTATACTCTTCATTGAGTTTATCGAGTTTTTTAGATAAGAAATATTGAGTAATAGGATTTGGAGTATCTCCGTATTTTGATTTACTATCTTTTAAATTTGATAGTGCTGATAATCCATAAATAGAGAGTAATGTTAATGATTCAGGAACATTTCCTGTAAATGAGGAGGGAATTGAAGCAACAGCAAAAATGTTAGGAAATACTTGATTTAGAACTCCATTGTATCTGTAAAAAGTATCATATATTTCTTTTTCTTGATCATAATATTTTCTTGATAGTTCTATTTCTTTTTCTAATGTCACTAGTAAGAGGTATTATTAAAGATTTAAAAATATTTTCTTTTAAATATCTTAATTATTTTTTTAATTAAGCAAATTTCTCAACAAATCCTTTTACTTTGTCTTCTACTGTATCTCCAAAAAATGTCTCTACAACTGTTCCATTTTCAAGTGCTACAAATGTTGGGTACATCTGAACTTGAAAAACTCCCATAATTCCAGGAATATCGTCTCTATTTGCAGCTGCAATATTTGAATATTTAGTTGAGAGTTCTTCCATCCATGGCTCTGCTTTTTCACAAAAAGGGCATGCATCTCTGTGAATCATAACTACTGATTTACCCTCAGTAATCATTTCTTTAAATTCTTGGTCTGATTTAATATGTTTTAATGTCATTTTTTATTATATGAAAAAAGACGATCATAAATTTTGTTAATTTATGAATATGTCATAGAATATATATCTTTTCTATATTTATAAACTCAATGAGTCATTGAAAGAGAAGAAATATTATTCACACTTTGTCTAGTCGCTCTTTGGTAGTTGTATTAATTTATATTGTACTTGTTTGAATTTAAACTATTAATTCAAAAAAAACTTCTCTGAAAAAAGAAGTTGAAAAAAAATTAGCTCACAGTAACAAAAAAATTCTCTTTGTATTTGACTTTGATGGAACATTAATTGATACCTTTAATTCTGTCTTAAAACCTTTATTTAAAGAAATACATATTGATTTGGGAAGTTATGAAGAATTTTCTCAAAGAAATGGTACAATAAAAAAATACCTTTTTTGTAAAAAAAAAATTATTTCAAATATTAAAGAATTTTATCATATTAAACAATTCCACATTCAAGAATTACTCAAAGAATACTATCTTCAATACTCTAGGGAAATACCTACAATGAAAGCATTTACATCATCAATTTCAAAGCTAAAGAATGTTGAGTTTGGAGTTGTTAGTAGAAATTATGTAGGAGATTATTTCAATCCAAATGATATGATAAAAGAAGTTGTTAAAGAAAAAGAATTTTTTTTAGAAAAGAATTTTTTTGTAAAAAGGGTAAGCCCATTATTTAAAAAAACAACATATTTCAAACATATTCGAGAACAATACAAAGATCACTTAATAATCTCAATAGGGGACCAAATTGATGATTATACTTCGGCAATGAAAGCAAATTTCAATATTGCACTCTCAATTGAAGGATATGATTCAAATACATTATTTAAAAAAAATAATATTTCTCCTACGGCTATTGAAGAATTAGAATGTACTATTTACAATAAAATACTAGAATACTTTCACACATCACTAACATTTAAAGATTCTCAATTACATTAAATCACTTTTTTGTACTAACAAATACTTTTATAAGATTCTCAAGATAGTAACATATGAGTGATAAAGTAAAAAGGATGATAATCTATGTTGGATTATTTGCAGTATTTTTTGGTCTAACATATGCATTTATACCATCTTTGCCTTTTGCAGCAATGATTGCATTAATACTATTAGTATTTGTTAAATAGAGTAATTCTTTTTTCAAACACAAAGAATTTATAAAGAATATTAGTAAAAAATATTTATGGATATAATTACAATATTATTTGTAATCTCAGGAATTATGTTTATTGGATTTCTAGCAGAAATTATTTTTAAAAAAACAAATATTCCTGATGTTTTATTATTAATTGGAGTTGGAATTTTATTATCAACTGTACTAGGATGGACAAATAAAGATGTATTAGAAGTAGGAGCACCACTATTTACAACCTTTGCTTTAGTATTTGTTTTATTTCAAGGAGCTCTATCAATTAATTTTGTTACTTTAATTAAATCACTACCATCTACATTTAAATTAACATTAATTAATTTTATTTTTACTGTAATTATTGTAGCACTTATTGCAAATTTAGGGTTTGGATATGATTTTAAATTAGCTCTATTAATTGGAATGATTCTAGGTGGTACTTCATCAGCAGTTGTAATTCCTCTTGTAAATAATGTAGAAATTAAAGATAAATACTCATCAGTATTAACAATTGAGAGTGCTCTTAGTGATGTTTTATGTATTATTGGGACAATTACTGTTTTAGAAATTATAGCTACAGGAAAAGTACTAGCAGAAAATATTTTCAAATCAGTATTTACATCATTTTCTCTAGCAATAGTTGCGGGCTTAATCATTGGAGTAATTTGGGTAATATTACTTCACAAATCAGACCATCTTGCAAAATCATATATGATGACAATTGCTGTAGTAATTGCACTCTATGCACTTGTAGAATCTCCATTAATTGAAGCATCAGGTGCCATTGCAGCATTAGTATTTGGTTTAATACTTGGAAATTCAAAATCCCTTTTAGAACTTAGAAAAAGAAGAAAATCTCATGAAGAAGAGAGAATAACTTCAGTAATTTCATTTTCTGCTAAAAATTTTTACTCTGAAATTTCATTTTTTGTTAAAACATTTTTTTTCGTATATCTAGGAATTTTAATTGATTTTTCAAATCCTTATATTTTTATATATGGAGCAATTTTGACAATAGGTATTTTTATAGTAAGGCCTTTTGCAGTAAGGTTAGTGTTTCCTAAGGCAAATGTTCCAGAAAAAGAGAGAACTCTTTTAGAAATTTTAATTCCTAAAGGATTAGCAGCAGCTGTTTTAGCAGGAGTTGCTGTTCAAAGTGGAGTTTTAGGAGGTAATGAAGCAATATTTACAAATACAATTTTATCAGTTATTTTACTTAGTATCGTACTTACCTCAATTTTAATTTTCTTAACAGAAAACGATAAATTTTATGGTATATTTAGATTTTTACACCCAAAAGAAAAAGAATAATTCTTTATTACTACTTTACCTTTAGAAATAGTCATTATTGTTCACTGCTAAACAACACCATAGTTTTATATATAAAAAAATCTCATTGTTTATATGCGAACAAAATTATTACTCAAAGCAAAAAAGTTTTTTTTAGAAGCTTTTGGTAACAAGACATTTCCTTCAAAAGAAGAAATTGCACAATCTATGAAAAATTCATCTTTTATACCTTCTAATTCAAAAGTTATTTTTTCACTGATTTATACTCAAGATATAGTAGATCAAGAACATACTAAACAATTAAGTAAGTTTGAAATTAATACTCCTCAATTTGAAATTCTAAAAATACTGTATTTTTCTAAAGAGAATTCAATGAATCAAGATGATATTGCAAAAGTTATGTTTAGCTCAAAAGCAAATGTATCTAATCAATTAACTAAAATGGAATCTCTGGGACAAGTAACTAGAATTGAAAATCCTCAAAATAAGAGACAAAAACTAGTATCTCTAACAAATGTGGGTGAAGAAAAACTCTATGAAGTTGCAAAAGTAATGGATCCTTGGAAAATGAAAGATATTCTAACAAAAGAAGAAACTCAAGAATATATTAGAATGAATGAGAAAATAAGAAATAATATTTCTTCAATATTTCCAAATCAGAAATGAAAAAAGAAAATAAATCTGTAATAGAATTAAAAGATATCTGGAAAACATATTATCTTGGAGACAATACCATTGATGTACTAAAAGGAATTTCATTCTCCGTACCTAAAGGTGAATTTGTAGCAATTGTAGGAAAATCCGGTTCTGGAAAAACAACTCTTGTAAATCAAGTTGGATGTCTTGATTCTCCATCCAAAGGACAAATTATTTTAGATGGTGAAGATGTATCTGAACTCTCAGAGAGTGCTTTAGCTAAAGTAAGAGGTAAAAAAATAGGATATGTTTTCCAAAAATTTAATCTCATTAAAACTCTAAGTGCACAAGAAAATGTTGAATTACCTATGATTTTCCAAGCAATTAGTAAAGAGGAGAGATCAGAAAAGGCAAAACAATTACTCGAAACATTTGATATGGGTGAGCGTTTGCTCAATAAACCCTCAGAATTATCTGGAGGTCAACAGCAACGGGTGGCTATCGCTAGAGCACTTGCTAATGAACCCGAAATTTTGCTTGCTGATGAGCCAACAGGTAATTTAGATTCTAAAACAGGAATTGTTGTAATGAGATATTTACAAGAACTTCATGCTCAAGGAAAAACAATTATCTTAGTTACTCATGATGATAAGCTCTCAAAATGTGCTCAAAGAATAATTACACTAATTGATGGAAAAATAATTAGTGATGAGAAAAATTCAAAAATTCTCAAAATATAAGAAAAATGATAAAAAAATTAATTTCAATTTCAATAATATTGCTAACATTAATCTCATTTGCCCATGCAAATAGTGTAAATGTAGTATTAAGTAATCAAAATCCTGATCCAGTGAGTCCAGGAAATTTTGTTTTTGTAAATGTAAAAGTTACAAATACTGATTCAGTTAACACAAAAAACACAGTTATTTCATTTGAAGATAATAGTTATTTTAAATTAGCTCAAGGAGAAGAAAGAACAAGAGATCTAGGAGCAATCCCACAATTTTCATCACTTGAAGGATCATCTTCATTTGTTATTGCTAAATATAAATTATTTGTAGAAGAAAACACACCTCTTGGTTTAAATACAATCAGATTTAATTTAAGAGAAAGTGGAGAATCTCTAAATTATGAGTTTGACATATTAGTACAAGACTCAAACCCAACATTAGAATTAGTAAGTTCAACACTTGAATCAACATATCTAAAAGCAGGAGAATCACAACCTCTAACACTAACATTTGAAAATAAAAATGATATTAACTTAAGAGATGTATTTGTAACTCTAAATTTAGATAAGGTAGATTCCCAAGTATTTAGTACTAAAAAAGGTTCAAATCAATTTTTCATTGATTCAATAGGACCAAATGAACAAAAAGAAATAACTCTAAATTTAGTTGCAACTCCCGAGACTGATTCTAAACCATATTTACTTCCAATTACTGTAGAATTTGAAGATTCTTTAGGAAACTCTTATCAAAGAGATATGGTAAGTTCCATTCAAGTATTCTCAGAACCTGAGTTAACATTGGAATTAGACTCACAGGAGATATATACAACAGGAAAAGGTAGGTATACAATTTCAATTGCTAACCCATCACCAACAACAGCAAAAGGTGTAGAATTAAGATTACTCTCACAAGATTCATATGAAGTACTAGATGGTTCATTTCAATATGTAGGTGATTTAGACCCAGATGATTTTCAAACATTTCAAAGTGATTTATATGTCTTTGATTTAGATACAGAACTTATTGTTGAGTTATCATATCTGGATGCATACAACAATAAAGTCGAAGAAACAAGAACATTAGATCTTCAGTTATACTCAGATTCAAAATTACAAGAATTAGGTTTACAAGGTAATTCATCATCTAGTGGTTTTTCATTAATTACAGTCTTAATAATTGTATTAATTGTAGGATTTATAGCATATAAAATTGGTGGAAGACAATCAGCTAAAAAGAGAAGATAAATCTCTATTTTTTTAAAATGATACTTGATATTTTTAAACTTATAATAAATGATTTGTATAAAAGAAAATTTTCTACATTACTTACATTACTA
>JAYYJK010000069.1:0-3295 GCA_036146255.1 Nanobdellota archaeon | reverse complement strand
GTAGTGTGTTCACTACATTTTGGGCAGTATCTTTTCATTTCTTTAGGTACTTTCATAGAAAAATAAATTCTATTTGCTTTATAAAACTTAGTGCTTTTAATTATCATTGATGATTTAGGTGTTTTTGAAGGGTTTTATCTCTCAGCTTTCATTTTTTATCTTGTGAACACAAATTCTCACTTAATTTTATTAATTATTTTGAGGATTTTTTATGTATGGGTTCAAAATTTAAGTATTTAGTATTATTTCCTGTATTTTTTACAACTGCTAATTCTTATGCTGGGGACCAAATTATTAATACATCTAGATATACTCAAGAATATAAACTTAGGAATAAAAAAGAATTTAGATTTAGTGTTGATAAAATCCAAATTAATAGACCTTCTATTGATGTTAGGTTTAGTTATGGAAGGGATATTGTTATTTCTAATAAAGTTGATTTTTTTTCAAATTCATATCAACTCTCTTATGATCATTTTTTTGATGACTTTTTACTTTCAACAAAACTTAGAATTCCAAACTTTGAAAAACCCTCAGATTCTTTAGAAGCTCAATTAGATTTATCTTATCTTATTGATAAAAGAAGTAGTATTTCTAGTAAAATTAGTTATATTCATTCAATTCCAGGTGTTACTTCAATTGATTTCTCATATACATATAAATTTTGATAGTAATTATTTTGATTTTTTTAAAGTTTCTTTATTCGTGGTAACAAAAGGTTATAAGACGTTTTTTTACTAAATTACTTAGATGAGTCGAATTTTAAGGTTAAAGCTCGAAGACACGGTCACAACTCAAGGAGTTGTTCGGTGCCTCCTAATTTTAAATAATGGTGATTTATTATGAGTAGAATACTGAGATTAAAATTAGAAGGTTTCAAGTCCTTTGCAAAACCAACGATATTAAATTTTGAAAATGGTTTCAACACAGTTGTTGGAGCTAATGGTTCTGGAAAGTCAAATGTTTTTGATGCACTTTGTTTTGTTTTAGGTAGAATGTCTTCTAAAGGACTTAGAGCGGACAAGTTAGGAAATTTAGTTTTCAATGGGGGAAAGGGATTAAAACCAGCAAAACAAGCAGAAGTTTCTATCTATTTATCAAATGATGAGAGAGAACTTATGGGTGTTGATTTAGATGAAATTAAAATTACAAGAGTTGTAAATAAAGACGGTCAATCAAAGTACCTTCTCAATAATCAAAAAGTAACTCGTACTGAGATTGTAGAAATTTTATCTAGAGCATCTATTGATCCAGATGGATATAATATTATTTTACAAGGGGATATTATGCGTATTGTTAATATGAGTAATGTTGAGAGACGTGAATTAATTGAAGAGATTTCTAATATTTCTGGGTATGAGGAAAAGAGAGAAAAGGCACTTAAGAAATTAGAAAAAGTAGACTTGGAACTCGGAGATGCAGATCTTTTAATGGAGGAGAAAACAAAATATCTTAAGGAACTTAAATCTGAGAAAGAACAAGCAGAGAAGTTTCACAAAGCAAAAAGTGATTTGAGATATAACTCACTTCTTTTATTGAAAGCTAAGCTTCTTAGAAATAAGGTATTAAAAGAGAAGAAACAAGAAGAGTTAGAAAAACAAGAAGGAGAATTTTCTATCTATAAAACTAAATTAGAAGAATTTGAAGAAAAAAATAGGGCAATTGATGATGAAATTTCTTCTCTTGAGAAAGAAATTGAAATTAAGTCTCATGGTGATTTTATTGAAGTTACTAATAAAATTACTGCTCTTGATGCATCCCTTAATTCACTTAAGGAAAAACGAGCAGAATCTAAGAAACAACAAGATGAGATTAAATCAAGACAACAAGGATTAAAAGAAAATATATCTCATTCAAAAGAACAACTTAAAACATTAGAACTTGAAATTAAATCATTTGAAAAAGAAAGGGAAACAGTTAAGGAAGAACTTGAAGTTGTAGAGAAGAAATTATCTACTTTAAAGAAATCTGTATCTTCAGATTCTTTTAAGGAATTAGATGAAATTGATGCTACTATTGATGAACTTCAAGAGAAGAAATTACAAAAAAATCATATCAGACAAGATAATGCAATTCAAGTTGAGAAGTTAAATACTAAATTAGAACATTTCCAAGAACAACTCTCAAAAATTGAGGGGAATGCTAGTGAAAATAAGGAACAAGTAAAAGATTTAGAACATCTAAGAAAAGAGTTAAAAAGCCTTATTATAGATATTTCAAAAACAGCAAATGATAACTCGGAGTTAGCATCTAGATATCATAAATTACAACAAGAAGCTACTGCACTTCAAGAACAGTCATCAAAACTTCAAATTAAAGCTGATACTTCAAGAGAATTGATGGCATCAAATAGGGCAGTTGATACAATTTTGAAATTAAAAACTCAAGATCCTGCTATTCATGGGACAGTCGCAGAGTTAGCATCAGTTCCTGGAGCATATTCTCAGGCACTTGAGGCAGTTGCAGGTAAAGGGTTATTTCATATTGTTGTTGAAGATGATAAAACTGCAGTTAAATATATTAATTATTTAAAGGAAAAAAGAATTGGTAATGCGACATTTTTACCTCTTAATAAAGTAAATGCTAAATTTAAACTCGATAATTCAGCACTTGCAAAAAAAGGTGCCGTGGATTATGCTCTTAATTTAATTAATTATGATTCTCGTTATGATGCTATTTTTAATTTAATTTTTGGAGATACTTTAGTTATTGAAGATATTGCTGATTCAAGGGGGATTGGTATTGGGCAGTATAAGATGGTGACTCTTGATGGAGACCTTGTTACAAAATCAGGTGCTATGAGTGGTGGTTTTAAATCTAAGAAACAAGGTATGGGTGCTTTTAAAGATGATTCAACCTTTGAGCAATTGGAGAGAATTGAAGGAAAACTCTCTAAGGTTAGAAGTACTTTAGAACATTTAAAATCTGAGAAAGAAGATTCAGAGAGAAAACTCTATGACTCAAGAGCAAGAAAAGCAGAAGTTGAAGGGGATATTTCAAAACTTGAGAAGATTTTATCTATTGAAGGTCAAGATACTTCTTCAATTCAAAGAGAAATCGAAGCACTTGAGGGAGACAAGGCTGTAATTGAGGGATCTCTTAAAAAAATAGATAGGGATATTGCAGCAATTGATTCTGAGATTTCAGATCTTCAAGCTAAGAAAATTTCTCTTAAAGGGGATGCATCTCATGGTTCTGTGTTAGAAAATATTGGTAAAGTTGAACTTGAAAGGGATGAGATTAAAGAGAGACTTATTACTTTAAATGGTAATTTAGATTCTAAACAAATTCAACT
>JAYYJK010000068.1:0-4046 GCA_036146255.1 Nanobdellota archaeon | reverse complement strand
AACTTAATCCCAAAATCCCAATTTATGTAGATCAAAGAGAAAACACTGATTTAATTAAAGAAATTTACTCAATTGATGAACTAGAAGTTCACTCAAAGCAACTAGATGTAGGAGATATTGTAATTACTGAAAATATTGCAATTGAGAGAAAAGCAAAAATAGATTTTGTAAATTCAATTATTGATAAAAGACTTTTCCCTCAACTTATGGACTTAGCAAGAAATTTTAGAAGACCAATTCTAATTTTAGAAGGAGAAGAAAATATCTATACCTTAAGAAATCTCAATCCAAACGTAATTCGAGCAACTCTTAGTGCAATTGCAGTTGATCTAAGAATACCAATAATTGTTACAAACAATATGCAAGAAACAGCCCAGATGATTAGAACAATTGCAAAAAGAACTAAAAAAGATAAAAAAGAAATCTCACTTGTCTCAGATAAAAAATCTCACTCAGAAAATGAAGAGATGGAAAAATTTGTATCATCAATTCCAAAAATTAACGTAGTAAATGCAAAAGGTTTGCTTAGTCATTTCAAATCTCTCAAAGACTTAATTAATGCATCTGAGAAAGAACTCTTAGAAGTTCAAGGAATTGGTCCTGGTAGAGCCAAATTCTTACGAGAGTTTTTTGAAAGAGAATATCAACTTTGAGCTTTAGCTCAAAAAAAGTTTCTTTTACTGAGAAATCAATGGTGGTATTTGATGAAACTAAATTATATTTATTAAGAAAATAAATAAGCAAATAATCCAAATATTTATATACAATATTTTTCATAATTTTTTATGGATTATATTAAACAAGCATGTAGAGTTTTTGCAAGTGATTCAAAAACTCTCAAATCAGTTGTAAAAAAAGAAAATTGGATAAAACCATTTCTAACAATTATTGGTATTTCATTTCTTATGACAATACTTGATGTTTCTTTATTTCAAAGTATTATTTTAGTAGCAATTACCATACTACTTGCATTTATTTCTGCAGGATCTCTACATATAAGTTTACTCTTTTTCAAAGGGAAAGCATCATTTAAACAAACCTTAACAGTTAATTTTAATATTCAGTTACTCCCTTCAATTGTTTTTGCAGGATTAGCTCTGCTTTCACTAGTGATTTCATATGTTAATATGTTAGCAGGAGAAATAATTGCAATATTTGCAGCAATATTAATACTTTTTTACATACCATGGTTTATCATAATTATGACAATTTCTCTCTCAGAAATACATAAAGTACCACTAACTAAATCATATCTTTCTCAATTAATTTCTCTTTTAGTTACAGGATTTGTAGGTTTAATTTTTTTTTCAATTTACATATATTTTTTTTTATTACCTGATCCTATGGTGCAACAATTATTATTAGCTCAAGGTCTTAACTAATAATAAAAAAAGTATATAAATTATTCATACTTATCCTTTTTATGGAAAAACTAGTTTTAGGTATTGAATGTACTGCTCACACTTTTGGAATCGGTATTGTAGATGCCACAAAAAAAGAAGTTCTCTTTAATGAAAAAAATGTTTTTAGAGATGATAATAATGGAATGGATCCTAGAAAACTCTCAGAATTTCATATTTCAAATTTCAATTCAATTTTATTAAAAGCAAAACAATATCTAGATTCAATTAATAAAGGGTTTGAAGATTTATCTCTCATCTCATTCTCTCAAGGACCAGGTCAAGGAAATTCACTCAAAGTTGCAGGACTTGTTGCAAAAACACTCTCTCTTAAATATAGAGTTCCAATTGTTGGAGTAAATCATATTAGATCACATCTAGAAATAGGTAAAATGCATACAGGTTTTGTAGATCCTCTTTTTCTAAATATTACTGGAGTAAACTCTCAAGTAATTGCACAAAATGAACATGATAAAAACTATGTAGTTTATGGAGAAACAGAAGACATTGGTTTAGGAAATTTGTTAGACTCAGTTGCAAGAGAATTTAACTTAGGATTTCCAGGCGGTCCAAAAATTGAAGAAATTGCTAGGGGAGGAAAACATATGATATCTATTCCTTATACAATTAAAGGAATGAATGTATCCTTTGCTGGAATGATTTCGAATATAAAGCAAAAAAAACAATATTTTGAAAACAAAAAAGAAATTGAATTGCTCTCAGGAGAAAAAATAGTTTATGATAATTATGAAGATTTCTTAGCAGATATTTGTTTTTCACTTCAAGAAACGGTTTTTGCAATGATTCAAGAAGTAGCAGAGAGAGCCCTTGCTTACACAAATAAAAAAGAACTTGTACTAGTTGGAGGAGTTGCTGCAAATAAAAGATTTGTTGAGATGACAAAAGCTATGTGTAATATAAGAGAAGTAACTTACGATGCCTTACCTCTACCTTTATGTATGGACAATGGTGTTATGATTGCATGGGCCGGCTGGGTTAGGTGGCAAGAGTTAGGTGACAAGAGAAGAGAGTTAGGAGATTTGAGTGAACTCAAACCTCTGCCTTACATTACTGTTGAGAATAATATTTAATTTTTTTCATAATTTTTATAAATACATTTTATTATCTTAATTATATCAAGAAGTTATTCTTGAGCTATTAGCTCAGTCTGGTTAGAGCGACGGACTCTTAATCCGTAGGCCGCGGGTTCAAATCCCGTATAGCTCGTAGTAGAGTTTGAGACAAATAAACAGAAATTATCTGACTTAGATTTCATTTTATCTTCTATCTATTGTTTTATTCAATAATTCTAAACATTTAAAAACTAAAAATAAACCTATTTTCTATGCTTGAATTATTATTATATATAATATTATTTGTAGTAGCTTTTTTTATCATTATTAAAGCTGCAGATTATTTTGTAGATGAGGCTGCATATCTTGGAGATTCATTTGGAATGAGTAAATTAATGATTGGTCTCACAATTGTTGCAATTGGTACATCACTTCCAGAATTAATAACCTCACTTAGTGCTATTTTCTTTACTGAGAATTTTTCAGATTTTATTATCGGAACTGCAATGGGAAGTAATATTACAAATATTGTTTTAGCTTTTGGAATATTTTTATTATTTTCAAAAACATTTACTGTAGAAAAAAGAGAAACATTTAATGTTTTAATACTACTTGCAACTACAGTATTATTTTCTTATTTTATTATCACAGGATTTGTTCCATTTTTAGCAATTTTACTAGTCCCACTCTATGGTTTTTATGTCTATCATCAATCAAAAGTATCTAAAAAAACAATACTAAAAGAAGAAGAATTAATGGTTGAGAAACAAAAAAAGCATCCTGCATTTCAGTCAATTGGAATTTTATTTTTCTCTTTTATCTTCATATTCATTGGTGCAAGATTGGTGGTATTTTCAATTGAAGAAGGTGGAGCTCTTTTAGGAATTCCTGCAGCATATCTAACATTAACAACTATTGCTCTAGCAACATCCTTACCAGAAATTGCAGTAACTGTGAGTTCAGCTAGAAAAAAAGAATATCTCATTGCAATTGGAAATATTTTAGGTACAAATATTATGAATGTGTGTTTGATTATTGGTCTCTCTGCTTTAACTTTAGGGTATAGTGTTAATTCAGAAACTTATATACAAAGTGTAATTATTTTTTTAGTTTCAACTTTAATTTTTTCATTAATGATTTTATTTAGAAAATTTTATTTTGTAGGAGGATTCATATTCTTAGCAATGTATGTTGTATACATGCTACAATTTATATTTTAAGTTTCTTTTTATAGAATCAATTTCACATAGTAAAATTAAACCTTTTTTTTAATATTTAGAATAAATAAAAAATATTGAGAAGCTTTAAGCTTCTTCAACATCTTCGGACTTTGCAAATACAATTTCTTGTGCTTGAACTCCTCTATCAGTATCTTTTACAGTAAATGTAACTGCGATATTATCTGATTCTCTAACGTCTTGTTGGTCTTCTGGTAATGCAGAGTAATGTACAAAGTAATCTTTTTCATCTTCTCCTGTGATGAATCCGTATCCTTTGTCTCTTTTATACCATTTAATTTTTCCATCCATTTTAAAATGTATAAGGTGTTTAAGTGAGTAAATAACATAATATA
>JAYYJK010000067.1:0-4992 GCA_036146255.1 Nanobdellota archaeon | reverse complement strand
TCCAATCTTTTTTTTTCTTAACCATTTCTAACTCCTACTTTTAATAGGCAAAGACTATTTTTAAACTATTGTTTTTTAGATTTTGATTTATCTGTTTTTTTTGAAGATTCTTTTTTATTTTTATAATATTGTTCAAATTTATCTGCCTCATTCTCTGATGTTGTATCATTAACATCAATACTTTTATTTGAACTTGATGCTTTATAAAAATCATCAAATTCTGCATCTTTTTTAGCACTAGAATTACCTTTAGGTTTTGCTAAAGTGTCATCATATTTTTCAACTCTTCCCTTTTGTGAAGTTTTAAATGAATCAAAAACTGAAGTTTTCTTATCTAAAGTATCATCTAAAAAAGTATTAAGTTTAGCTAAATGCTCATCATATTTACTTTTTTGATTACCTGAAGTTAGCTGAGGTCTCTGACTAATAGGTGTTTTACTAGATGCAACTGAACTTCCATAATAATCATTAGTACTAGATGATCCTGTATGAGTTGGTACTTTAATTCCTAATTGTTCTAATTGTTTGTTAAGATATCCTTTCTTGTATGCATAATAACCACCACCACCTGCTGCAAGTAAAATAAATGCTAAAGCACTCAAAATAACAACAGTTGTAGTATTTGAATCCTCTTCTGGATTATAACTCTCAATTGGCTCACTTGGCGGAGTAAGTGGATCTTCTGTATCATCAATAACTGATTCATTAATTGGAACATTTACAGAAGTATTTCCTTGTGTTTGATCATCACCATCAAAAGGATTATCATAAGACCCACCGCCACCTACTGAAGAAGTGCCATTAGTAGTTGAAACAATTTCTCCAGTTTTAACTGTTGTAGTATCAGAGAGTAAACCTACTGAATTAATTGCTCGTGCACAAATAACAGAATGTCCTGTTGCATCTAATAAATCACCATCCCTATAACTCAATGAGGGAGTACAAGACAATAGAGAATTTGAGAGTCCATACCATACATCATTACATTTTGTTTCAATATCAATACAAGTTACAACCCATGAATTACCATTTTTAATTAAATTCACTTCAGGGGCAGTTCTATCAAAGAGAATTTGTTGTTCTAAAGTATTACCTCTTTTACCTATGAGGTTAATACCAGTAATTGATATTTTTGTATATAACTCAAATTCTTCATCTAAAGAAATTTCCTCTTCAAAATTTCCAATTGAATTAGATGCTGAAATATACATCGTATCTGAAGTATTACTAGATGAGAGAATAATTTCATATTCACCAACTGGAATTGTTGTTGTAACATCAAACTCTAAATCAACATCTCCATTAAGTGGAAGATATTGCTGTGTGTTAATTCCTTCAAATGAAAAAGATAAATTTGAAAGTGCTGGGCCACTTTGATCAAATAATATACTTGTTTCCTCAGTACTAATTATTCCTAATTTACAATGAATAAAATAAGGATTTTCTCCAGAAGTTAAAGGTGAAAACGTTACATTAAATGAATTAGCATTAGAACCAATTAATGGAAAAGATTCAAAGTTATCTACATTTGATGGATCCTTAGTATATCTACATGACTCAACTACATCTGAAGTTGTGAATTCTAACGTATAACTGTTTGCACCACTATAATACATGTCATCAACATTAATAACAACTCCTCTTGTTGTATCAATTTCAACTTCATGGGAAAGAGTTTTTTCTTTGTTTAAAATATCCCTACAACTATATTCTAAATTATAATCTCCATTATCTAAAGAAAGGGAACTCCTATGATCACTATAATCATTAGAATCCATATCAAATTGAACTCCTGCAACCATTAATGAACAAAGAGCTTGAGTTGATGAGAGTAATCTTGTTGTAAAATCAGTATTAGTAACCAAAGAATTTGAGGGATAAACTAATTCTAATTCTAATTTTTCATCATGGTAGGTAAAAAATAAATTTTGATTAGGTAACAAAAGACTTGGTTCAAGAGATTCATGTAACGATTTTCTCTCAAGACCTGACACATCACTACATCCAACCCAAAAATACTTAGAAGTACCATTACCTACAAATGGAGAGATGTCAATACTGTGAACAAAATTTTCATCAGTATCCATAAGAGAAGAAACAGAATCCGAATATAATAATGAATTATCAACATACGTCGAAGTTACACTCTCAGAATTAAAATAACATAGCGATTCTTTATTAGTTTTAACTTTAAATGTGAAATCTCTTTGGCCCACAGGAATTGAGTTTCCATATAAATCAACAATATCATCATAAAAATATTCTAAAGAATCATCATCTTTTAAAGTCAAAAGATCAATAAATAAATATTCATCCTCAATAGATACAGAAATTGTCTCTCTAAATTCTGTTCCTGCTAAATTTGCATATTCAAAGATAAATGAATAAGAACCAGAATCATAATTTTCAAAAAAATCTAACTCAAGAGATGATTGCAGCTCACTAATTAAATAACTATTTTTTCTCGGAGTTGAAACTATTTCGTTTCCTCCCATATCATAAAGAGAATAGTAAATCATTGATTTTTCATAAGAATGGATAGAGGGACTAGAATTTTTAAATTGAGTTTTCACAATTGGTGAAATTTCTGAATCTCTATAATGTAAAAAATTATTTCTTACAAGTTCAATTTGAGGGTTTTCATAAAAAATAAATACCCGATCAAGTAATGTATCGTCCCTATACTCTGCACCATCGAGTTCATAAAAATTTAAATTTAAAATTGCTCCTAAATCTTCTTCAAAAATTTCTCTAGTATAAGGACTACCATTTACTTTAAATTCTGAAATGTCTAAATAAAGAGTAATCTCATTACCTGGGGTCAATGTTCTATCAAAAGAAGCTTTATATGAAGTAGAATTAGAAGTTGATAACGTTGCATTTTTAAAAATTAAAGGTTTTGAAATACTCTCAAGAGTTAATTCTATTTCTAAATTAGAAGAATTAACATAATAAACATAATTAAAATCTTCATTTGGTTGCATAAAATCTATTAATACTGCTGATGATGACATAATTATCTGAGCAAATAAAAAACACAAAATAAAAAACTTTGATAGTTTACCAACCATTATAGAAGTTTTTTTCAAAAAAACATTAATAAAAACGTGCATACACTTAACAGCGACAATAAATTACTTACTTATAATAAAGATTTAATTCTAACTCCAGACTATTTCTCCCCGAAGTTAATTCATCTTTTCCTGCATTTACTCTATTAAAACCTTTTCTTAAATAGTGATTAGGACTTGAAGAATTAAGAGATATGTAAGAAATTTCTTGAGAGGATACCAAAAGAGGATGAAACTCACTAGAATCTGTAAAACCATAGTTTGAATCATTAATATTTGTTATAATTCTCTCATGCCATAATTCATGTTCTAAATGTTCATTATAAATATGCAAAGAAAATGGAAACATACCAATCCCATCTCCTTGATTTGATAGTAATTCTTGGATAGAATTTGATAAAAGGTTAAATGAGTAGGAGCAAATTGGAACATTTTGAACTCCTCTTCCATCAATATCACATTGTAGTTCTGGATCATATTGAGGTCCTCTTGAAAATTCCATACAATACCTCATCAAATCAGAAAGAGAGTTTTTTCCTGTTTGAACTGAGCATGGTGTTGACATCCTCTTAAGAGAAGATAGAGTATTTTCTGAGAGAATTTTATACTTTGTCGTTGTTAATGAATCTTCATTAAATTCAGGATCTAATGCCTTAAATTGAGCATAAATAATTACTCCAAAAATTAAAAGTACAAATAATAAAGCAAGCCCAAATATTTCTCCTTGTGCATGACGATTCATTTTCATAGAATACATACAATGAGTAATAAAAATTTATAAATATTGAGTACTCTATTTTAGTTAATATGAATACTACAGCAATAAAAAAAATAATTATATTTCTAATTCTAATATTTAGCACAAATACATTAACTGCTAGCGAGAGTGTTAATTCTTATGAGTACCTTAAAGTCCAAATATCAAATGATATCAAATATGGTATTACCAAACAAAATAATGCATACATCGAAGAGTTATCTTTGACATCTTATTTTTTTCCAAAAAACTATGATAATTCACAAGCATTAAATGAACTCATATCAACACATAACTATATTGTTAAAGAATCAAATACATCCACATATTTATTTTTCGATATAAAAGAATTCTCAGAATCTACAAACAAAATTTCAAACTCATTTACAGTACAAAGTACAATTAACAAACCTAAAATCTCTCAAAAAATATCATTTCCAATAGAAGATAAAACTTCAAATCATGAGACATATACTTCTTTTTCAGGACTCATTGATACAAATGATGCAATATATACGCAAGCATCAGCTCTTGCACAAGGAGAAGATGATGTTTTTATCATAGCTTCAAAAGTTGCAAAATGGATTCAAGAAGATATCACTTATGATCTCTCTACAATTACACAAAATCCAAATCAAAAATCATCTGAAGTATTTATCTCAAAAACAGGAGTATGTCAAGAAATTACTCATTTATTTATTTCAATGATGAGATCATTAGACATCCCTGCAAGAGTAGTTACTGGATATGCATATACAAATTCTGAAGAAGTAATTGATTTAGTTGGAAGTAACTGGGGAGGACATGCCTGGGCTGAAGTCCTCATAGGAGATACATGGGTTCCTTTTGATTTAACATATAACCAATATGGTTATGTAGATGCTAGCCACATTGTATTAGACAAATCTAAAGAAATTAGAAAACAATCAATACTTGTTGAAGGAAAAGGAAGAAATTTTCAAATTACACCTAATTCACTAAGTAATGAAAATGTATTTACAGTAATTGAAAAAGAAAAACAAATATTAGACCCCGGATTCTCTATAGAACTCACAGGCCCTCAAGAACTCTCACCACAAAGTTATGGACATATTAAAGTCAAAGTTAAAAATACTAAAGATTATTACCAAAATATTTTCCTAAATCTAGCTAAAGTAAATGAAG
>JAYYJK010000066.1:0-6412 GCA_036146255.1 Nanobdellota archaeon | reverse complement strand
ATGAATGCTATTTTTATTATAAAAAACAATATTTTGGGGGTAAACTATGGTTTCTAAACTTCATTTCTTAGGAACATCTTGTATGGTACCCACAAAGGAGAGAAATCATCTATCTGTGGCTTTTGAGTACGAAGGATCTATGTTTTTATTTGATTGTGGGGAAGCTACTCAAAATCAAATTAAGACTATGAAATTACCTATTGGTAAGATAAAGAAGATTTTTATCTCACATTGGCATGGAGATCATTGTATTGGTCTTATTGGTTTGATGCTTACTCTCTCAAATACTGAGGGTGTGGATAAATTTGAAGTACATGGTCCTGTTGGTTCAAAAACG
Organism: Nanobdellota archaeon; assembly: GCA_036146255.1. GTDB lineage: Archaea > Nanobdellota > Nanobdellia > Woesearchaeales > UBA583 > UBA583. The sequence goes on along the minus strand of JAYYJK010000066.1, from coordinate 6,075 downwards.
TTTGTAGATCACATGCTTAAATGTACTGTTACTCAAAAAAGAGTTCCAGTTGAAGTATTTGAGCATAATCCGGAAGAGGGGGAATTACTTCCAATAATTGATAATGCAAAATTCACTATATCTTGTGCAAGACTTAATCATTCTACTCCATGTATTGGTTTTAGATTTGATGAAAAAGATGTCTATAATATTGACAAGGAAAAAGCTCAGTCTTTTGGTTTAGAGCAATCTCCGATGCTTGCAAGAGCTAAGATGGGTATGGCAATTGAACATGAAGGAAAAACAATTCAACCTGAAGAAATTACATATTTAAAAAAAGGGATGTCTTTAGCATTAGTATTTGATACAAGACCTTGTGTTGGTGCGGATTTACTTGCAAAAGATGTAGATCATTTAGTTATGGAAGCTACATTTTCTTATGAAAAACATGCACATAAAGCTGAAGAATATGATCATATGTCTGCAAAAGAAACTGCAGAAGTTGCTCAGGCAAATGGAGTTAAACATCTAATTATTACTCATTTTTCACAGAGATACAAAGACGTTAAAGAGTTAGAACAAGAAGCAAGAGATACTTTTGAAAATACTACGAGTACTTATGACTTGATGACATTAAAACTCAAGTAATCTTAAGTTTAAATATACACAAATAAGCTTTAGTGGATGTGAGATATTAATTGTTACTTTTTAGTAATGTTTTTAAATATTATTCTTCTAATATAATTATGATTTCTTTTGATTTTAAGCAAGATATACATACTCTGTATGAAAATGGTATTTTTTCTGAACTTAATACTTCTAATTATGAGGCGATGAAAGCTTCAGTTTTTAGTAAATTTGTATACTATCATCTTTCTCAAAAGGGATTTGTAGAAACAGAATTCAATGATGATGTTCTTTCCAAACAAGAAAAAGATTTAATTCCTTCTACACATATATTACGTAACGGAGATAGATTGATTTCATTCGTTACTTATCATAATTCAATTCCAACAAAATTAAATAAACAATTTTCTAGAAGAATTTCACTTCTAGACAAGTTATTTCCATCAAATGAGAAAAATTTTATAGTTTTCTGTCCTTTTCATTATAATGGTAAAAAAATTAGATCTGCAATCTCGAATAGACTTTCTTTTGTTGACGTGCCTTTAAAGGATAATAAATTAAAACAAATTTGTGATCGATACTTAGCTAGTATTGCACAACAAAATATTCACACAACAAGTAATTCTCTAACAGAACAATTAAGTAAATTATCTCTTTAGTCCATTAGCAGAAAATAAATCAAATAAAGAATCAAACTTCCTATAATAAAATTTCTAAGATAAAATGGGATTGTGGTAAGTACATAGTACTTAGTTGTGAGTATCATGTTTTAAGAAATATGGTTATGTTTTGTTTTTATAGAAAAATATAGGTATTAATTTTTACCTTTATGGATGTGAACGTTTTTAGGAGCCGCTAGAACCCAGTTTTCATGGAATCCTACTAATTCTCCACCAATTGCTTCAATTGTTTTTTTAATTTTGTCAACTGCTCTTTTTAATTCATCTGGGTCTTTATTTCTTAAGAGATGAATGTCAATTAAACACATTGTTCTTTCATTTCTGATGATATCTAAAATATTTCTAATATTTTCGTAGTTATCTAGAACAAATACTTTAACATCTACAACTTTTTCCTCAGTGTGTGATTTAGTATCATACTCTGAAATTGCTAAATAATCTTCTGAATCGTCTTCAACAAATTCTTCTTTTTTTTTTGAGAAACCTAAAAACGCTGCCATTTTTTGTTATAATATTTTTTGCTTTGAGTATTTATAAATATTTGTAATTTTTAATAAATACTTGATATAGTGAAAATAAAAAAATTTATTTTTTAGATCTAAGTCTAACTACTCTAAGTTTTTTAGAGGAACATTTTCTACATACTCCTTTTCCTGCTAGGAATTTATTAATTGGTAATTTAATTTTTGATTCACAAATTCTACATACGTAAACTGAACCATATAATCTCGCTTGTGCTTCTGGAAATGTTCCCATTTTATGCTTCCTCCACTACTGACTTAATGATGATTTTTCCAACAACTTGCCAGTACATAACAGTTTGACCTGCTTCTAATTTTTCTCTTACTTCTTCATCTGCAATTTTCTTATCAGCTAAGATATTTTCAAATGATTCCATGTCCATTAATTCAACATCGTCCCCACTAATTGAGAGAACTTGTCCTTGTTTTTTAAGGATAAGAGGTACTTCTACGTTATCGTGTCCTGGTTTAACAACTTCTTTGTTTGATCCAGTAATGATATGTGCAGCTTTAATTCTAACTTTAGCGTGACCGTGTTTTCCAGGTCTTGATGTTTGTGTGTCTTTAACAATGAATGGTTCACCTTCTACTAAAAGGTATGATCCAGGTCTAAGACTACTTGCGTGAGTTAATTTAATATCGCTCATTTTTATAGTTATATGCTAAATGTAAATCTTCTTTACTTTTAGGCATTATTTAGATATCGTCATTTTTTTAGCTTTTTGAGCTAGGACGTATAGTAAAAAAAATCAAAAATCATTTATATACTTTATTGTTACATTACGTGTTATTATCTATAAATGATTTTCTATAAGCCAATTAATACCGCCAACAATTGCCGCAACTTGAGCATTATTACATTCTTCTTCATTAGTATTTGGACTATCAGGATATACTTCAGTGGTAATTGCATAGGAAACTTTAGTTAAAGCAAAGCAGACTCCTTGGACTTCATGTGTGTCTATATTTGCAATACCTTGGCTTAGAGCATTTTCACCTATGAGTTTACCATCTTTATCTAGAGGCACTATGTGAGTTACTTGTTCAACGGCTTTAATTATTGCTTTTTCGAATTCTTCATTAAAATGATACTTACTTCCTAAAATGTAAAACCCATCAGGAATATCTCCTGAGAAGAGATCAATCCCTTCTTTTGCTTTAAGCGCAGGCCTGAATTCAGTCATATCGGAGTTTGTTGTTTCATGTAAATCAAAATGTGAGAGTATTGAATTTTTATATTGCTTAATAAAACTTATGAGACATTTTGCTTCAGAAGATTCACCATCATTTTTGAAAGACCTATTTACATCAATTGTTAATGGATTCCATCGATTTATCGTCTCAAAACCCCACGGACTTACACATGGAACTATGATGATATTATATTTATTAAAATATGTTGGTGCTTTTTCTTTTGCAAATTTAAGTGCTCCTTTTACTCCACTTGTTTCATATCCATGAACTCCACCAGTTACAAGGATTGTTTTTTTTGTTGTGTTAAAATCTTTGTTTTTAAGAGCATATAGTGGATATTCACTAAATCCTTCATATTTGAGAGAACCATAGTTAATTATTTCAAAATCTTTTTCTAAATACTGTAATTTATCTAAGACATGTTCTTTGTAAGATCTTTTGACTTTTTGTTCACTTAGCCATTGCTTTTTTTCTTTTTCTTCCCATTTCCTTCCAGGAGTTCCGATGTGATAGTTTTGTTCCATTTTATTTACCTAGGTATTTTTGAATAATTGAGTGGATAAATTCATTTTGCTCATCCATGCTAATTTGGGTTGTATCTATTTCAATTGCCTCTCTATGTTTAACAAGAGGAGCTATATCTCTGTTCATATCAGCATGATCTCTTGATTCAAGATCAATTTTTATTGTTTCAACATTTTCAAGAATCCCTTTTTTTTTGAGTTGCTCTTGTCTTCTTTTTGCCCTAATTTCTGAATCTCCTACTAGAAATAATTTTATCTCAGCATCAGGCATAATATTGTTTGCAATATCTCTTCCTTCTGCAATGTATCCTCTCTCTTTTACTAGTTCCTTTAACTCTTTGTTAATATAATATCTAATTATTTTTTGTTTAGCATACTGAGGAGTTAATTTTGATATATTTTCAGTTCTTATGTTATGTTCTACATCTTCTCCATTTACATAAAGATGTCCATTTTCCCCAAATTCTATATGGATTGATCCTAAATCTAGTTCAGTAACATCCTCAGGTTTTATGTTTTTTTTTTTTAAGTCCCATGTCACACCTCTATACATTGCTCCAGAATCTAGGAGTTTATAGTTTAATTGTTTAGCTAAGTATTTAGTTGTCTCTCCTTTACCTGTGGCACTTAGTCCATCAATTGCAATGTTGATTTTTTTCATATAATTCAGAGTAACTTTTTTTCTTTTTATTGTTTTGTATTCTCCCACATGAGTTTAAATTGTTCCCTATGAAACTGAGCATTTTCAGATCCTCTTACAACAATTACTGAGGGTTCAGAATCTAACCAAAGTATTGTAGCAACATTATTTCCATAAATATATTGAGATATAGGTGAGGAATTAAAATTGTCAAAGTATTTTATTTTACATAGTTTGTATTTGTTGAGTTGAGAGTTTATTTCTTTGGGAGTATTTTTATCGATGATAATATACTGAGGTATTCTTTTTTCAATTCTTTCTTTTTCAAATTTAGCAAGAGCGTATTTTACAATAGTATTGCTATCTTTAGATGTACTTTTAACGAGAATATCGCTTTTATATTCTAATATGTCATCAAATACTTGTTTAATCCCACTTTTACCTCTAAAAAACAAAGTTTCTTTTTTATCTTGCCATGATTTCATGTCTTCTTGAATTTTTGGGAGAAGTTTTTCCCATGCTTCTTGTTTAGCTTTAAGAGAATCTACTAATGATTTTGGGTCTTGTATTTGAAAATATTTTAAATTATTTTCTTTGATATAACCTAGAAACCCTTTTGAAATCATTCTATCTATTGCATCATATGTGTTTCTTCTATGACTACCAATTCTTTTAGCAATTTCTCCAGCAGGTGTTGGCCCTCTATTCATGAGAATTTTATATATTTTAATTTCTATTGGAGTGAGATGTAAATCTTCAAGTAATTGATCAAGTTCCATATAATATATTCTTTTTTATTATATATAAAAATATCTTTTTTGTAGTAACTAAAGTACCCACACCCATTCAAATACTTTTATAGATATTTCTTATTATGGGACAAAACCAGAGATTAGTAAAACTTTTATCAGAAAAAGATGTGGATGTGAGTAGACTCACAGAAGGAAATATTTCAGAATATCTTCAAGCAGGAGAGACTATTAAGCGGATAAAAACATTTGTTGTTGATCCTTTTGAGAGTGTTGCAAAACAACAACAAGTAGGAGAGTTATATGCTTCAGATTTAGGCTCAGTTACTATTAAACAAACTCCAAAAAAGCTTACTTATACTCCAAAGGAGCTCTGCACATTAACTGATTCAATGATTAATATGTATTTAAGACAAAATTCATCAGATAAAAGGCTTGATGGTGTAAAAAGATATAATGGACAAATAACAATTGATGCTGCGCATTTAGGTAGTTTAGTTGATTTGTGGAGTAGTCAAGTATTGGGTATATCAAATGATACTACTTTAGTTTCGAAGTCTCTTGACTTAGAAAAATTAGTATCTCTACATACACCAAGATTAATTACAGTTGATGGCCATACAATTCCTAAAACTTTTGATGATGGAGAGGTTGGACTCTATCTTAGTGCAAAAGAGCAGATTAAGGATATTCATAAAACTTTGATTAGACCTTTTGAGAGTGTATTTAAAGATCAAGTTGAATCAGATAGAGAACAAACACAATTAGATCTAAAACACTATGGGAATTTAAGTGTTGCAGTAAAATCAGTACCTAGGCAGGAAGTAAACTTTCAAAGAGTATTATCTAAGACTCAAAATTTTTTATCTCAGGTTGCATCTATGGGTGAATTTGAGGCAGATAACAGAAATTTTTTTTATAATACTCAAAGAAATGAACCTACAATGTATGTTAGTGGAAATTATTTACAATCTGTAATAAACAAGGAAAGATCCATTAAAGATACAAAAGTAAAAAAAGAAATTTCAGTGTTATATAAACCCCAGACAGCACATATTATGATGAGGTGATATTATGAGGAATTATTTTATAAATTCATTTTCCTTATTTATTTTTAGATATGGCAAAAAGACCCTCACAACTCCTTAAAGAAAACCCTTT
>JAYYJK010000065.1:0-8746 GCA_036146255.1 Nanobdellota archaeon | reverse complement strand
TATAATGTAGTACTTTGATACTTTTACCCTTTTCTTGGGAATTCATTTCTTGAGAGTTTAGCAATGCTTTTCCAATTCCAATTATTTTGGGATAATTCAAATTTTTAATTGCAACTATCTCATTTTCCTTGAATTCTCCTTCAATTTTCTCAATTCCAGGTCTCATCATATCTGCACCTTTGAGAAGAAATGGTATTGCACCATTGTCAATATATATTGTAGGAAATGTATTTTCAATAATTGATTTTAAATGTGGAATATAACTTGAATCTTCGAGTTTAATCAGATAAGGGAGTTTATCTTTTAGAAGAATTCCTTCTTTTGTTTCAATAATTTCTTCTTTTTTATCAACTTGATATTCTGGAGTTAATTTAGTATTGAGCTCTTTTTTATCTTTACCTGAGAGATGTTTCATAGTAAATTTAAAGTAAGAAATATTTATAAATATACGTGGCAAGAATTTACTATGGAATTTTTATTTAGTGATTTTTGGAAAATGATTATTGTAGGAATTATGCTTTATGCAATTGTTTACATGACATTGAAGAAAATGGCTTTTGTGGGTAATGATAAAGTTGCAGCATTGATTTCTTTTTTATCAATATTAATTGTTTCTTTTACAGGTATTTTGACATATGTTGTATCTTATGCTGTTACTTGGTTTATGATTATTTTTGTTATTGTTTTTTGCATAGGAATTTTGTTAGTATTTTTAGGTATTCCAATTTCTGAAGCACAAGGTATGGTTAACAAAAAAGTAATATTTGGTGCAATTGGGCTAATTTTTTTAATCATTTTACTCAAAGGTTTTTTTGGACTCAATAATGCATATGACTTAAATGAACCTCAGCAAAACCCTTATGATGTTAATACTGAATTTAATACTGGTGTTGATGATATTACTAATCAAGAACAAGATACTTCTTGGTTTGAAAATTTTTATATTGATTCAGAATTACTAGGTATTGTTGGTTTTTTCCTTTTAATAGGTGCAGCAATTTATTTTATAGGATAGTAAAACACACTATCTTTCTTTTTTTTAGAATAAAATATTAGTTGATTATAATTGATCAACTTGTTCTTTGAAATAATTTATTGCTTTAAGATAAGATAGTTTTTTGAAATAAATTACCCTAATTGGTGGTTCTTCATAATCTACCCACTCAAATGCTTTAAATTCTGGTTTTTCTTGGTTATCAAATCTAATTTCAGAATCATCTCCTGTAAATTCTAGTAGGAAAAATGTTTGAATTTGTCCATCAAATTGATATTTCTCTCTTAAATAGTAAGGAAATTTATACTTTAGTGGTTCTTCCATTTGTCCTAATACTTTGAAACTCTTAGTACCTAATTCTTCTTCAAGTTCTCTTAGTAAAGCTTCTTGTTTACTTTCTCCTTCTTCTGTACCTCCTTGAGGTAATTGCCACGCATTATCAATCCATACATGTTCACACATAAGGACTTTTTTATCTTTGTTGATAATAATGGCTGCAACATTTTCTCTATAATTGTCAGTCATTTTTTATTAGTATTTTGATTTTTTCTCTCAAAATATGTTCATATTTTATAATATGCTAAAACAATAATTATTAAATTATTGTAAGAATCAGATTTTTAATTGTTAAATCTAGTAAATTTAGTTTATAATAATTTATATATCTTATGGTTAACATAGATTCTTTTTTTATTTTTTCTTATTTTTATGATGTCTTGCTGTAGATGAGTGAAAAAATTTTAAAAAGATTTTTTTCAAATTATAATTATGAATTTTAAAAAAACTAGTATTTTTGTTTTATGTTTTCTCTCACTATTGTTTTCTTTAGTTGCTCAGGAACAAAGACCTGTTGAAACATTATATGTTATTGACTCAGGCGATACTCTCCAGGTTGCTTTTGGTTTTAATTATGAACTTATAGAGAGTGGATCAAAATTTTATATACAGACATTTCTCAATGATGAGCTTTTGCTTGATGAGAGTTGTACTCAGGTTTTTGATTCAATTGAAGGTATTTATGGAAAGGTTACTTGCCCTATTGAGATTCAAGGAGATGGGAATTACAACTTTGTAGGAATATTGGAGTACGAAGATTCAATTGTTTATGTTTCTAATCAAAAATTTTCTCAATATGAAGGTATTACTTCAACATTTTCATTTAAAGAAGTTGATGAGGGTACTTTAATTACGTTATTTATTGAAGGTGAAGGAGAACATGTCAGAGTACTCTCAGATATTCCAGGTGAAGTTATTTCTTATTTAGATGAAGAAAATTAGGATCAATATATCATCAGCGATTTACCCTTTGAAATTTTAGAGTCAAATCCTCTTATTGCGTGGAATGTTGAGAAAATACCAACTGAGATTAACTATACAATTAAAAAAAATATTTCTCAACAAGAAAGAAATGATTTTGGAGTAGAGATTAGAGAAAGTGAAGGGACCCATTATTTAACATATATTATTTTTGTTTTATTTTTAGTAGTTTTATTTTTTATTTTTAAACCTGCATTCAAAAAAAAGTAAAATGAAGTTACCAAAGAGAGCACAAATAAGTATTTTTATCATTATTATGATTATTATTATTGTTTTGTTTGTATTTTTGTTCTCTTTTTCTTCAGACTCAGAAACTAATAGGATTAATTCAGGTAAAGGTTTAGCTGGAGCTCAGAGTTCAAATTTTGAATCTTTTAGAGAAGAAATTACCTTTTGTTTTGAAAATTCGGTAGAAAAATCATTGCTTTTAGCATCAGTTAGGGGTGGATTAATTTATGATGAAAACGCAAGAGATCAAGTTTATGGATATGGGGCATACTTTGATGATTATCAACAAGGAGTTTTATCTCCTTATAGGATTTATTCTGATGAAGTCCAAGTATATACAAAGGTATCATCATCAGGATATGTCTCAATTTCTTCTCTAGATGCTGCGCTACCTTCTGGAAGTATGATTATGCCAGGATATCATAATCAATTTCAAGAGTATATTTTAAATTCAATTTTTGATTGCGTTGATTTTTCATCATATGAAAATTTAAACTTAATTAGAGAAAAAAAACAAGTTACAACAAAAGTTATTTCAAAATTATCTTCATCAGAACTACTTTTAGAAGAGTTTGAAGGAGAAACTAATGATGTTTTATTTTTAGAAATTGGAGATCAAGTTTTTGAGGGAATACTTAGAATTGATAATGGCCAATATATTGGGGATTTTTCTTCAAGTTCTGTTGATTTTTCATTACAGACAAATTTTAACAATTATATTATAATTAATAAAGAACTCTCGGTATATGTCGATTTAGATTTTAATAGAGAATCACTTTATGGAACTTTTTATTATCCGGTAGTTTTTGATGAGAGAAATGTGGCAGTTTCTTCCCTTGAGACAAGTATTGAAATTCCTACGAGATATGTTGATTTGTTGAAGACATCTAGAAATTTAATTATGGAAAAAGTTCAAAATAGAACTCTTGATTTTAGTGATCCTGTTGATTTATCAAGAGCAAATTCAGGACTCATTGATGATATTTCAGTTTCAAAAACTATTATTTCTAATGAACCAGAATACAAGAAATATCTTTTTACCATTGAAGATTATCAAACACAGTATTTAGGAACACCTCAACAATTTCATTTCTTGTATGAAAATTATGCTCCTTTTTTAGAATTCTCTGAGGCTTCATATTGTTATAGAGTAGAAGGTACTTCCTGTACTGTTTTATTTACACCAGGAGATCAAATTACTTTAGATTTTTTAGATATTACTTATCCTTTTGAGCAAATTGATGTACATTCTTTAAATTTTCAAGAAATGTCACAAATAACTTCAAGATCTGAATTTACTCTTCAAGCTAATGGATCATTATCTTTTTTAGGAAATTCAGATGGTCTTTTTTCATATGAATTTACGCTAACTGATGGTGAGTCTTATAGTACTTACCAAATCAAATTTTTGTCAGGGAGTATTGAAAATATTAATAATGATGATGCAAGGAGTTGTTTTGATATTTATGCAGATGGTGCAGATGATTCAACTTATGGGTATTATCCAATTGCAACTGATTTTAGAGGTGTTGGTACAAGTCAAAATATCTTTGATGGATTTGATGTGGATGGTTCTAGAAAGTTACCTTATGTATACATTTTAACACCAGATTATAAACCTTATTTTCCACTCTATGATGGGATTGGAGAGAGGCCAAATTGGAGAATTAAAGTCAGAGAATCATGTGTTGAAGATCCAAGTTTTTATAGTGTGGAGTGGAGCGACGATTTAGGTTTGCTCCCTTCTGGAGATCAGCAATTATCTCAACCTCAAGCTTTACAATCATATGCTACTCCTTCAGCTAGTTCATTTATCTCAGATCCTTATACTGTGTCTGCACAAATTAAAGATTTATCAGGAAATTTAGTTGGAAATCCATTAGAAATTAGAATTTACCCTACAAAATGTTTAGGTCCTGAAATTGATTCAAGTGGTTTTTCATGTTGTGATACTTCAAATTTAGAAGCACATTATCAAAACCAATTTATTTCAGATAGAGAGCTTATCTCTCTTTCTGGAATGTATGCTCATGGCACGTCATTTAACTTTAATATGTTTTTTGGAGTGTTACTGAGTACTGAAGGAACTTTTGATTTGGATATTGACGAATTAGTAGATTATAGTGAAGTTGATATTTGGGATACATATGGTACAGATGTAACTTCTCTTTACCAAGGAGATGTGTTTGGGACTTGTAAGATGTTACCTAGGTGGCAGCATAATGTAGAATCAATTACTAGTAGTGGCAGTACTACTAATTTGGGAGATGTAACAAAGTTAGATTTTTTTCAAAGCCCTGCTAAAAATATTGCTTATACTTCTCCTTCAGAGACGGCTTTTCAAAAACCAGATAGGATTTCCTTTCCACTTTCATTATCTTATGTTGCACAGTCAACTTCTTCATGTCAATTTGGAGTTGTTTCAAATTATTCATTTATGGTTACTTTTGAGAATTCAGATGAAGATAGATTTCAATTAGTTGGAGGTTGGAATTCTAGTGGTTCTCTAGAGACAATTCCCGATGAAGCAGAGTTTTCTGGACTTAGATTTTTATGTGATGATCAATGGAGAGGATATAGTGGATCTATTAATGATGATTTTAGTGATTATTCTCCTGTGACTAGTTGGAATAAGACAAATACTTATAGATCAAAAGGTTTTTGTGCACCAGACACATCTCAGTGTATTTTAGCAGATCATAGTATTAATCATATTAATTGGGAGAATCCTATAAAACCAACAATGATTCAAGGAGGTGTATGTACAGAGACAAGAATGGCCACCGATATGCACCTATATTCACGAGCTAGAATAGCAACTGATTTAATTAGAGATATTGATATTTCATGTGTTGACCCAATAGCTCGAACTTACATTAGTACTGAGACTTTTGAGCTCTATGGAAAATGTTTAGATAATGATCCTCAAAGTACTAGTTATAATTGTTATGAATATGTTGGAAGTTGTCCAATTGGAGTTCCAAATTATCCTAATTCTTATCTGAGATGTAGTTAACTCTTGGAGTTTGTTTTTATACTCCTAATTAGTTTTTATATTATTTTATAAAGTATTTTTTTTGAATATTTGTATGAATATAGGTTCAAAAGCTCTAGGATCTTCATTAATTGTAGTTATTTCTTTTTCCTTTTTAGTAAGTTTACTTTTATTTGGAATATTTAATGTAACATATTCAGACAGACATGAGTTCTGCTCAGATGTTAGTATGAGAGTGACTCCAAATTGTGAGACAAGGCAAGAAAATATTAGATTAACACTTTCAAATGATGGAAGTATCAATATGTATTATGAAGTAAATTCAGAGATAGATTCTGTGACAAATGTTATTTTAAGTTCATCATCAGAAGAAGTTGAATTTGAAAAAGATTCTACATATAAAATAGTTCCACATGTTAAAGGAGAAGATGGAGAGTTATACGCATGTGTTACACAAACACAATATGTAGGTACTGCGGAGGTTCCAAAATGTCAGTAAATTACAGAAATATCAAAGCTCAAACAACAATATTTATTTTAATTTCTTTAGTTATTGTAATTATTGGTGCTTTTGTACTTTATACTTCAGATGTTGAATTATTTTATTCTCCTCAAGACAGAGCTGATGGACAGATTAAAGAATCAATTGAGTATTGTATTGATCAGAGTATGGGGAGAGGTATTTTTTATCTTCAATCTCAAGGTGGTGTGATTAATACTAGTTCTTATATTAGATTTAGAGATGATTATCTTCAATTAGGAGAAAGTGAGAGTGCATTTAAATTACCAAATTGGGATGTAGAAGATGACCAGTATCCAACAGTATTTAGTATGGAGAATGAATTAAATCAATATGTAAAACAAGATTCACAAGGTTGTATTAATTTAGCTATTACAACATTAAGTGATGCATATCAAATTGATGTTAATTATGATGAATTTGAGGTTTTTACAGACATAGATTATGAGACAGTATCCTCTCAGGCTTTCTTGCCATTGGAATATAAACAAATTAATGGTGAGTTAAAAAATTCATTAAATGAATTTGTAGTTGAGAGAGATTCTAAATTAGGTGATTTGTATGAGCTTGCAATTGAGATTTATAATCTTGAAGAAGAAACTTATCTTTTTGAAGATTTGACATTAGATCAAATTTTCTCAGCTTCCAATTATGGAGATAGAACTACTTCAATGCCATCTCAAGGAATTGAATTCTCATGTACGCCTAGAATTTGGTTAAAATCCGATTTAAGAGATACTTTAGCTCAATTAAATAATAATAATTTCAGATATTTAGAATTTGAGGGGACTGCTCCAATTGATTATAGATTTGAGAGTAACTTAGGAGTTGATTCACCAAATGAAGCATATTTTAGAAATTTTTATTCATATGAGTTATTAAATACAAAACCTAGCTTTAGGGATTATGAAGTGAATGTTTTAAATCCTGCAGTTGAGAGTTTTGTTGGAGGTTATTCAAGATATAATCCTTATAGGGAATTTGAGATTAGTCCATCTGAAGGAGAAATAGTTAGATCTATGGAACAAGGAGTAGATACTGGTTTTGGAAGATTTAATTTTGGATGTATTCAGATTTTTGCTCATTCTTACACGCTTGATTATGATTTAATGATTAATTTAAAAGATGTCTCAGGAGAGAGTCAAGACTTTTTTCAATTTCCTCTAAGAGTTTCTATTGAACAAAATGAACCTAAAGAGAGTACTTCAACATTAATTATAGCACAAGACCAAATTCCAACTTTAACTGAGTCTTCTTATTGTCAAGAACAAACATATGAGTATCCAGTTGATGTTAGTGTTGAGAATGTTAATGCTCCATTTGAAGACCAATATCTCTCTAATGTAAATATTTCCTTTAAATGTTTAGGTCTTACTTGTGATTTAGGAGAGACTAAACAACAAGTATTTAGAGTTTCAAATCAAGAAACAGAAGTAGGGTATCCAGTTTATTCAGGTAATGTTCCTTATTGTTTTGGTGGTAGATTTATTGCTAAAAAAGAAGGTTTTTTTCAGCTACCTTTAATTGAGACATTCCCAGGACAAAGAGATTTATCAGATTATGGTGAAAACCCTCTTTTAGTGAGTTTACAAATGGTACCTACGAAATCATTTTCATTTAATCAAGATTCTTTTGAAGGGAGAGAGTGGAGAGAAGATGTTGTATCTAATGCTGCTTGTTATACAATTTCAGATGAGAGAGATGTTGATGTATTTATTCAAATTGAAAACATGGAGTATGATTTCCAATCATCAGCTCTTTATTCAAAAGGAGAAGAATTACCAGAAGAACTTACAACACTTGAATTTTTAGTAATGGATAATGTTGCATATAATGTTTCTGCATTTTATATGAAAGATGACGAACTCATAGGATTATTTGAGGAAGAAAATTGGATTCCTGATGTTGAATTTTCATCTTCTATTAATGTAGTAATTCCAATTGCAGCTAGTTTAGATGATGACATGTTTTTAGAATATTATGAGGGTTCAAAAGAACTATATGGGGAATTAGCTCATTGTATAGGAGCTAAGTCAACTCCTTTTGGAGTTTCCCTAAGATAATTTTTTATGTAATTTATTTAATGCTTCTTTTTGTTCTACAAAATCAAAAAGCTCAAATACCCCATCATAGCTTGTCCATAGATAATCTTCATGCTCGATGTAGGGTTCACTCTGTAAAATAATTTCTTGTGATGCTTCAACTTCTACACCAAAAACTATTTCATTAAATTCAATATCTTTTTTAGACCCAGATCCTTTGTAAGTAAATTGGTGTATCTCTTCTATTTTTAACATATTTTTTATACCAATTTCTTCCTCTAGTTCTCTTTTAAGACATTGTGATATGGTTGTATCTTGTGGATCTCTATTCCCAGTTACTGGTTGCCAGATATTTCCTTTTTCTTTTGTTCTTTTAAGTGCTAAGTATTCAATACTTTGAGAATTTTTTCTATATACAATTGCCTGAACTTTATCTTTTTTTTGTGTCATAGTATTTTTTGTAGTTTGATATATATTAAGTTTTATCTTCTATAAAAAGAGTTATTTATAACGCACAAATAATTTTATAAAGGGATTCTAGTTTATTATATTTATAGGTTCATATAGCTTAGGGTTACACCTGTTCCCGTCTCGAACACAGAAGTTAAGCCTAGTTAGCCTTGGTGAGTACTGGTCTTTGTATCGGAAAA
>JAYYJK010000064.1:0-2644 GCA_036146255.1 Nanobdellota archaeon | reverse complement strand
GTGAAAATACAATAACTTATGAAGAGGCGACTACTAGTATTTTTAGAACATTACTTAATATGTCTGTGGACATTCAACTTGAAGTTTCATTTCAAGGTGAAGCAACAGAGATGTTTGATTTAACATTGCTTGATAAAAAAGGTTCTTTTATTGAAAAATATGAGGATTCGTTGAGTGATGATTCATCTCAGAAAGCATCTATTATTGAGGAAGTATTATAGTACTATGGTAAGAATTGCAATTTCAGGATCAGTAGGTAGTGGAAAGACGACTCTTGCAAAAGAGCTTGGTAAAAAATTATCTTTTAATGTAATTCATTTGAATGAATTAGCTAAAAAATATAAAATTGAAGATGTAGAAGAGTTACAAACTTTTGATTTTGATTTAGATGATTTGCTGGATAATTTTGAGAAAGAACTCAATGAAGGTTCACATCAAAATACAATTATTGAAAGTCACTTTTCACAGTATATCCATCCAGAACTTATTGATATATTAATTATTATTAACAGGGATTTAAAGGAACTCAAACAAGAATATGAAATTAGAGGATATAATTCTCAAAAAATTCAAGATAATTTAGAAGTTGAGAGCTTTAATTTATGTTTTTACGAAGCTGAAGAAGTAGGATATATTGTAGGTACAAGTGAGTTGATAGGACGAACGAGTGGAGATACGAAGGACTCGAGACTCGAGACTCGAGACACACATGGATTTGTATTTAGTTTTGATAATAATAAATCAATAAATGAATTGGTTGAGAAAGTATTGAGAAGACTTAAGAAATTAGATTTAATTGAATTAAAAAATGAGTAAATATAAAGGAGTTCTTTTTGATTTAGATGATACTGTTGTGTACTCAGAAGAGAGTAGGTTTAGAGCAACTAATAAGGTCCTTGAACACTATAATGTTGTAATTTCAAAAAGAGAGTGGAAACAACAATTTAGGTCTTTGAGTTCTTTGAAGATGTTTGATATTTTAAAAGATAGAAATCATTTAGATTATGATTCAAAAGAAATGTATAAGCAAGCTCATGATATTAGATTAAATTTGGAAGAAGATGAGGGTGTAAAACTTGTTGAAGGAATTTTAGAGTTATTTCATTTTTTAGAAAAAAAAGAGATTCCATTTGTAATTTGTACAGGTGGGACAACAGGTCATGGAAAAAAGGTTTTGAAGCAGCATAATTTAGATTATATTGAACTTATTGGAAGAGAGTATTATACTAAGAGAAAACCTGCGCCAGATGCATTCTTAGAAGGACTAAAAAGACTAGGTTTAAGAGGAGATGAAGTTTTAGTATTTGAAGATTCATATACAGGTATACAATCAGGACTTGCGGCAGGTTGTCAAGTAATAGGAGTGAATACAAACGAGGAAGAAGATGTTGATTCATTAGATATTTTAGCTAAGATAAAAACATTTGAAGAATTGGATTATTCCATTTTTGATTAATTTTCTACAAGTATAAAGTTTTTAAATTTACAAACAGTTATTATTTTTATGAATAAAATATGGTACTTGTCTACATGTGATACATGCAAGCAAATCCTGAATGAGTTGGAAGGGTTGGAGTCTTTGAGAGATAAAGGTTTTGAGTTTCATGATCTTAAAAATAATCCTATTTCTAGAGAAGAATTAGAAGTAATTCAACAGAAAAGTGGATTAAGTTATGAAGAATTATTTAATAAACGATCAAGACAGTATAGTAAAGATATGTTTTCAAAAGATGATGAATTTAAGCAAGGAATTTTAAGAGAGTATACTTTTCTAAAAAGACCTATTATTTCTTATGGAGATAATGTGTTTGTGGGTAATTCAAAAAAAGTTGTTGAGTCTGCAAAAGAGAATATTTTATAAGCATTATATGATAGAATATTTAATAAATATAAAAAATGAAAAAACAGCAATTAGCAATTAGTGTAAAAAAAGAAGAAAATATTAATGAGTGGTATACTGAAGTTATTCAAAAAGCAGATTTAATTGAGTATACTGATGTTTCAGGATGTATTATTTTTAAACCAAATTCTTATCAAGTTTGGGAGAGTATTCAGAAGTTTTTTGATGAGAAAATTAAACAATCAGGTGTTAGAAATGCATATTTTCCACTATTTATTCCTGAAAAATTACTTAATAAGGAAGCAGATCACGTTGATGGTTTTTCAGCAGAAGTAGCATGGGTAACTCAAGGTGGAAACTCTGAGTTAAAAGAGAGATTGGCAATTAGGCCAACTTCTGAGACAATTATTGGAAATGCTTACTCAAAGTGGATTAATTCTTATAGAGATCTACCTATGAGACTAAATCAATGGTGTAATGTTGTGAGGTGGGAGTTTAAACATCCAACACCATTTTTAAGAAATAGGGAATTTTTATGGCAAGAAGGACATAGTGCATTTGAGACAAAAGAGGAAGCAGAATCAGAAGTGTTAGAAATTTTAGATTATTATAGCCAAGTTGGAGAAGAATTACTAGCAATTCCAATTAATAAAGGTAAAAAGTCAATTGGAGAAAAATTTGCAGGTGCAGATTTTACAACAACAATTGAGAGTTATGTTGCTGAAGCAGGTAAAGCTATTCAGGCAGGAACATCACATATGCTTGGACAAAATTTTGCAAAAGCTTTTGATATTGAATATTTAG
>JAYYJK010000063.1:0-8450 GCA_036146255.1 Nanobdellota archaeon | reverse complement strand
TAAAGATTCTAGTTCTCAAAAAATTAAAGAAAAGGAATTTGATGTTTTAACATCATACATTGATTCTTCTTCGTATTCATTTTTATTATGGGAACATGGAAAAACATATTCTACTAAAAATTTTTATGAAACTATTTCAAAAAAAGAAAAACCAATCATTTTTATTATAACAGGTGCATTTGGTCCTTCAGAAAAATTAATCCAAAATGTTGATGCAACACTTTCCCTCTCAGAGATGACTTTTACTCACGAACAAGCTCTTTATATGTTAGTAGAGCAAATTTATAGAGTAGACCAATTAGAAAAAGGAACTTCTTATTCAAAATGATATTGTTCAATAGTGAACAATATTTATAAATTTTTATTTCTTATCAATATTATGTCAAATTTTTATTCATTTAAGGCAAAAACTCTCCAAGGGAAAGAAATTTCTATGGAAGAATATAAAGATAAAGTAGTTCTTATTGTAAATACTGCATCTAAATGTGGTTTAACACCACAATATGAAGGATTAGAAAAATTACATAAAGAATATAAAGATAAAGGATTAGTTATTTTGGGATTTCCTTGTAATCAATTTGGGAACCAAGAACCAGGATCTGAAAAAGATATTCAAGAAGGTTGTCTTCTAAATTACGGTGTTTCATTTCAAATGTTTTCAAAAATTGATGTTAATGGTGAAGATGAACATCCTTTGTATACTTATTTAAAATCTCAAAAAAAAGGAATTTTTGGATCTAAGATTAAGTGGAATTTTACTAAGTTTTTAATTGATAAAAATGGAGATGTTATAAAAAGATTTTCTCCAACAACAACACCAGATAAGTTAGAAAAAGATATTCAAAAACTTCTTTGAAGTTTTTATTTAATGATTAAATAGACGCTATCATTTACAAGTACGTAGTGTTTTCCTTTTTTCTTGTCAATAAAATTTGAGGGAGTGTAAATCATAAGGGAGTTAGATTTTTTATGAAACATTTGAAGAGCTTCTATAATAAATGGAGTAATCTTTTGTACTTCGTCTTGTTTGTTATTTAAGTTTTCTTTTTCAAGATTACTATAATTTAAATGGTATATGGTTTTTGAATTACATAGTCCTTTAAGATAATTCATTGTTTCTTCTTCCATTTTTTCTTCTTGTTGTTCATTACAAAAATGTATTAGAGAATCATATGTACTTGGCTTTGATAGTAAAGAGAGAATGATATAATTATCTCTTCTAAATATATGCGTATATGAACCATTACTATTTTCTTTTGTTTCTAATACAGTTTTACCAATTTTAACTTTTAATGGATTTGAATTATCAATTTTTATCTCTTTATCATCTTTTGTATATGCTTTTTCCTTATGCTTTTTCTTAAACAATGAAAAAAACCCTCTTTTATTTAATTTCATATCTTTTTGTAATTTTTTTCATTTATATATTTTCTGTTATTTTTATTAGAATACATTTATATATTTTCAATTTATTATTGATACTATGATAGTAGAAGAATCATTAATTAATCTTTTAGTATTTACAATGCTTATTATTTTTTCAACACTTCCTCTTTATGTGTCAGTTAAGATTCTAGGCGGAAAGACTAGTTTACTAAAAACATTTTTAGTTATGCTCATCATTGCAATTGTTAGCGCAGTGCTTAAGTTATTTTTACCAAACTTGGGCACTTTAATTGCCTGGGTTGTTCTTATTTGGATTTTCCATGAAATATTTAGATTAAAATATTATAAGGCAATTATTGTTTGGATTTTATGGATATTTTTTGTTTTTATTTTAACTTTTATCTTATCTTTATTTGGTTTAGAATCACTTTATTTATTTTAATTTTTTTTACTTAATTCCATCTTGTTCCGTTTTTTTCCGCTTTTTTTTGGTATGTTTTGGATTATTTTTATATATTGTTCCAATCATAATTACATACTGAAAAATGAATAAATTATTTACTTTACTATTAATTTCATTCACATCATTAATTTTGATTGGATGTTCTACGACTATTGAGACAACATTAGATAATACTTCTAATGGTGAAGAGGAAGGGTCATCAGGTGAGCTTTATATTACTGTAACTGATGCAGCTGCTAATATGGATACTGTGACAAGAGTTGATGCTACAATTGCTAATGCTCAAGTATATAGTGAAACCCAAGGATGGGTAGATGTTCAAAGTGAAGAAAAAACATATAACTTATTAGAATATAGAAATGGTGCTAAACAGGCATTTATTGGAAATGCAAATATTAGTGCTCAAGAGTATTCCAAAGTTAGATTCGATTTAGAAAGTATTGTAATTACACATACTAATGGAACAACACAAGAATCTGAAATTATTAGAAAAGATTTTGAATTTGATCAAAAAACATCAATTAAATCAAATACGACTAATACATTATTGTTAGATATTATTGTTGATGAATCACTTCATAAAACTGAAGAAGGAGAATATGTTTTCGCAACAGTTGTTAAATCTGAAGCAAAATCAAATGTTAATGTTGATGCTTCAAATGAAGCTGATGTAAAAACAAATGGAGGTTCAGTGATTTCAGCTACAAAAGTTGGTACTGATATTGATGGAAACATCGGAGTAGGACTTAATGTTCCTTTAGATGCTAAAATTTCATTATCACTTTTAGGAGGAGTTTCATTACTTGATTCAACAACATCTACTGGTATTGATATTGGTATTGATACATCTTCAACTTCAAATACTAACAACTCTTCAGCATCTATAGATTCTCAAATTAAAGGAGGTCTTGGGTTAAATTAAAATGAATGTTGGTATTTTAATTGTAGGAGTTGTAATGCTTTGTTTAGGACTTTATGCTGGAGCATATACAGTTGAAGTTGATAATGGTATTTTTGGAGAAGATCTTGAAAATCCATATCAAATGTATAGCATACCTCTATTTATTGGAGGTATAGTTTTAATTGTAGTTGGAGGATTTATAGGTTCAACTAGACATGGAGGTAAATCAACATGAGTACTCGAAGAAATGTAGGGGGGAAATATATGGAAGTTAGAGAAAAAAATACTTCTAAAGGAAATAAAGGAACTATTATGAAGAAATGGTCAAGTAAGTCAAAAAAGGAGACTAATTCAAAAAAAGAAGTTCCACTAGGTATTACATTACTTAGTCTTTTTATGTATTTTATTGCATTAGTATACTTTTTAGGAGGGATATTACTGGCATTTAATACAGCAATGTTTGAGAGTCTATTTGAAGGTCTAGAGACAATCACTTACTCACTTGGAATACTATCTATTGCAGTTATTTTACTTTCCGCGTTAATTGGATGGATTGGTTATTCTTTATATAAAGGTAAAAACTGGTCTAGAATTACTGTAGTGGTACTTGTTAGTATTTCATTTATTTCAAACGTTATTGCTTTGTTTTTAGGGTTTTTTGGAGTAATATTTGCCCTTTTACTACAAGGTTTAGTGATTTGGTATTTGCTTTTTAGCGATGATGTTGTAAATTACTTTAATAAGTGAAGTTTATAAACTTCAAATTACAGTATCTTATATGAAGATATTATATTTTTTTTTATTTTTTGTTTGTATTTCTCAAGTCTCAGCACAACCATATTATGCTCAGCTAGAAATTTATGTAGATAGTGATGGTTTGACTACAATTATTGGTGACACTAATTTAGATAATTTCACAAATATTACTAATTCTGATTTGTTTACAAAAAAAGAAGGCTCAATTTGGACATTTTATTTATCATCAGAAGATATTGAGCTTGATTTTTATTCTATTAAAGTTTTTTTCCCAGATAATTTTAAATTACTTGATATCTCAACAGATGCACAAGAACATTTAATTAGTTCAGATATTGCTTATTTATCTACTTTACATATTGGAGAAAATGAAGTAGTTGATATTGAAATAGATTATGAAATTAATAGAGAAGAATTTTCTTTAACTCCTTTTATGGTTATTTTAAATTCTTTTTTTGGTATTATACTTTTAGTGATATTATTTGGATTTCTATATAAAAAATATTCTAGAAAAAAAATAATTATTATTGATGAAAAAGAAAAAGTGGAGTTTAAAGAGGAAGAAGAAGTAATTGTTAATAGTTTTGATATCTCTATATTTCCAAAAAGACAGAGAAAAATTTTGGAAATATTACTCGTTGAAAAAAGAATTACACAAAAAGATTTGGAAAAAAGATTGAAAATACCAAAATCTTCACTATCTAGAAATTTAAGGAGATTAGAAATTAAGAAATTAATTAGAAAAGAATCTTTAGGTATTACAAATTATATTGAAATTATTGAAAATAATAGCTCCAATGAAGATTAAAGTAATCGTTTAGTATATAAATAAGGAAGTTTATAATATATTATGAAAATAGTCTTAGCTTTATTATTTACACTTTTCATTGTTGGATGTAGTGTACAAGAAGAAGTTGCATCAAGTGATTCATTTGGTGAGTCAATTGTTTTGGAGAGATCAGGGATGTATACTATGCCTGAATTTGGGATACAAATTTATACATTAACAGATTCTAATTTAAATGTTAAAGTCTATCATTATAATGGTAGTTTAACTAAGGAAGCAAATTATTCGCTCCATCCAGGAATTACTTACCAGTATTTTGAAGAATTTGAGAGAATTAACTTTACAGAATTGAACGATAATTATAGATCAACAGTCCCAATTGCTGATGTTGGTCAAGGAGTAGTGAGTTATAAAAATCATTCAATTCTAATTGATCCATATATTAGTAGAGGAAACCCATCTGAGATTGCAGATATTATTGAGAGTTTAAATTCATTATTTCAAGAAGTAAATATGTCTAATTTATACCAAAGAGAAAGCTCCTTAGATGAAAATGAGGAATTAAAAGTTGAAGAAATAATTACATATACATATACTGGAGTACAATGTGTTCAAGAACCTTGGAATGAATGGTATAAATCTCAAGAATTTGATCCTATGGAAGATAGACTAGGAGAATCAGAAATCATTAGAGGATATTATGCAATTAAAGGTATTGAAATTGAAATGGTGGAGAGAATTGATTCTGAGATGATGCAATGCCAAGCATGTGAAGTTTGTGCTAAAGGATATTCATTTGAAGTTCAAGTAATAGGAGTTCAAAAAATCTTAGAACAAGATGGTTGGGTTGTTAAAGAATAATTTTTAACTTTTTTATTTATAATATATTGCTCTATAAATCCATAGAGGTTTTCCATAATTATTTTCATAGTTCGAATTAGACTTGTTTTGTAGTTCTTCATTTATATATTCCCAAGTTACTATGTTATTTTCTATGAGAACTATTTTTCCTAATTCTGATTGTGTTATAAGATAGGTATTATCTTTTATTTTTTGTACATATCCTTGAGATTTTGTAAAAAAGTTATTTTTGTATTCATATTTAATTTCTTTAGTTATAGGATTGAGTTCTAAAATTCTTGATTCTTCTTTATACCTCCCATTATCAAATATTAATAAATTACCATTTTCAAGCATTTGAACACCATGTTGTCCTTGTATTTGAGATTTGATTGAATGTTGGTTTAATGAATATACTATGTGTTTTGTTTTTTTATCTAAGATAAATATTAGTGATCCATGTCTACATGAGAGTAACCAATTTCCTTCTTGAAACCTTTTATCTTTCAGACTATTTTTTGGAATAATTTGCATTGAATTTAATCTATAGTAATCATAAAATCCAGACCAAGGAGAAGCAGTGTTACGTCTAGATTTTTCTTTTAGGAAAGGTAATGGTGGAATGTCTAGTTCTAGTTTTTTGTGATGTTGTTGGAATTCATCTAAGTTATCATAGGTAGAAAATTTATTTAGAAGTTTTCCTTTAAAATCATATTCTAAGATTGTATCAAAATCTACTTCTCTTTTTTTGTAAGTTTTAGTTTCTTTTGAAAATGTAATGATAGTTTCTTGTGGAGTAACTAGAATTTCATGGTGAATTGGTTCTTTTTTAATCCAAATTGTTTTGTCAGTTTTCTTATCAAATAAGCCCCACTTAGATCCTTCATATTTATCTTGAGCAATGTAGTAGTTTTTATAGTAAATACCTAAGTTTTTGAATTGATGTTCTCTTAATATTTCCCCTCTTAGATTAATTAATGTTCCATTAAATAAAATATTTCCTTCCAAGTTTGTTGTGTTTGTTATGAGCCCAGTTATTATTGATTCTCTAATGTAACCTTCGTTTGCAATTTGGTTTACTTTTCTGAAAAACGATTTGAGGGACATTTTATTTTCTAATTGAATCAATAAATTCTTTTTCATATTTATATGCCCTATATATTTCTAATTCTGTAGGATGAGCATCAGATCTATTTTCAAAGAGCGTTGGTTTTAAATATTCCCAAATAATTTCTCCTTGAGAGTTAATCTCAAATACTCTTCCTTCTTCAGATTCTGTTATGAAGAAATTTCCATTTTCAAGTGGTTGTGCATACCCTTGAGATCCTGTAAAAAAGTCATCTGCTTCATAGAGAGTTTTAATACTTAAATCTATAGTATTTATTTCTATAATTCTAGATTTTTCTCTATACCTTCCATTATCAAAAACTAAAATATTCCCTTGAGAATTCATTTTTGGAGCATGTTGTCCCTCTAAATTATCTTCAATTTGATCATAGATGGCCATCCATAAAATTTCTTTAGAATTTTTATCTAAAATGAATATCATTGAGCCATGTCTAAATGAGATAATGAGATTTCCAGGGTTGAATGCAGGGTGGAATCCTTCCATTGAATTTTCTGGCACTTCACTAATTGAATTTAAATGATAATAATCGTAGTATCCTCCCCAAATTGATTTATTTTCTTTTTTGTGGTTTTCAGGTAATAGGACATCAATAGGATTATCTAATTCTAATTTTCTGTGCCATTTTTGGAAGTTTTCTAGATTGTCATATATTGAATAGTAATCTATAAGAGTTCCATTTTTATGAATTTTTAATATCGTATCAAATTCAACTTCTCGACCTTTGTATAAATGGACTTCTTTTCCTGTTGTTAGAATATGTTTTTTATCTTGTGTTTCATAGATTTCATGATGAATTTTATCATCTCTAATCCAGATTGGAGTTCCATTAAAGTGAAATTTACCCCAGTTTTCAGACTCATAATGTTCTTGGGCATAATAGTAACCTTGTGAGTCTATAAGAGATAAATAAGAGAAGTTCCATGTTTTTATCTCTTCCCCATCTTGATTGTAGAGACCACCATGATAGAGAAAATAAAATTCATTATCTTGATTTGTAAACACACCTTCTCTATTATCAATTATTAGTCCACCTTCTTTTTCTTGCGGTATTAAGAAATAGACTAATAATACAATACTTAAAATTATAATTCCAATTGATTTTAATTTGTGTTCTTTCCATGCGTTTTTAATAAAATTTCTAAGAGTATGTCTAAAAAATCTAATTGTTACTCCAATAATTAACGCAAAAAATGCAACAAGTGATGACCAAAGAGATGAGAGTAGATAACCCCCAGTTCCAGGATCAATGTATGAATAACTAGATGTAATAGATAATAATAATGTAATACTGAAGAGTTTATTTTTATACATAATTTATTTTTTTCTTATTTTTTTATATACTTTAGTAATTCACTCTAATGTGAACATGAACGGCTTTAAGGTGAAATTTACTTTTATATTTGTGATAAAATCTTTTTTTTTACGATTTTTATATTGTATGATAATTATATTTAATTTTAATTTATTAAGTATATATTCCTTTCAAGGAGGGGATGGTTCTAGTAGTAATCCGTATCAGATTTCAAATTGTGTAGAATTACAAAATATGAGTTCAAATTTAACTGCTAGTTATGAATTAGTTCAGGATATAAATTGTGGGACAATAAATTTTGTTCCAATTGGAAATGTTTTTCCAAATAATTTTAGAGGAGACTTTAATGGGAATTATTTTACGATTTACGATTTTTATATAGATAACATTAGTTTAAATAATACAGGTCTTTTTGGAGTTACAAATTTAGCTTCAATTGCTAATGTTTCATTTTATAATGTAAGTATTAATGGTAATGATAATATTGGAGTGCTGGCCGGTTCTTTAGATTCTAGTACAATATCTAATGTAGATGTGATTTTAGGAGATGTTTCTGGAAATGATAATGTTGGAGCTTTAGTTGGAGATTTACGATATTACTCAAGAATTGAGAACTCTTTTTCTTTTGCTGATGTAAATGGAGGAAATAATGTAGGTGGTCTTGTAGGTGTGGGAGATGTATCTTCAATTTATTATAGTTATTCAGAAGCAGATGTAACTGGTAGCAATAATGTTGGAGGTCTGATGGGGAATATGTCTCATGCAAAAATTTATGATTCTTATTCCAGGTCTAAAGTTACAGGTACAACAGACGTTGGAGGATTATTTGGTGTTTCTGGAGAAACTAGAGATATTTCTATTATTGGAGAGAATAAT
>JAYYJK010000062.1:0-31373 GCA_036146255.1 Nanobdellota archaeon | reverse complement strand
ATATTTACTATTTAATATTTTGAGAAGAATTTATAAATGCTAAATAATCAAAATTTGTATGAGCAAGGATATAGTTAAAGAAACTATTACAAATGACATTAAAGTTCCAAATAAGGAATTAGAAATTCTACAAAAACATTTTTCGCATTGTTTTGACAAAGAAAGCAATTTTGATATTGAAAAGTTTAAAAAAATCCTTTTGAAAAGTGAAATTGACTTTTCTAAAGAAAGTTATGGGTTAGATTGGTTAGGAAAAAGTTATGCTAGACTTCTAGCAACAGATTCTGCAACTACTTTGTTAAAAGAAGATAAAGAATGGAATTCTAGAGATGAAAATAAAAATTCGGAGAATCTACTTTTAAAAGGAGACAATCTAGAAGTTTTAAAACATTTATCTAATAATTATGAAGAGAAAATTAAGATGATTTATATTGACCCACCATATAATACGGGATCAGATGGATTTGTTTATGAAGATGATAGAAAATTCACTTCTGAAGAATTATCAGAGTTAGCAGGAGTTGATAAAGATAAAGCTGAAAAAATATTAAAATTTACAGAAAGTAAAAGTAATTCTCATAGTGCATGGCTTACTTTCATGTATCCAAGGTTATATATTGCTAAACAATTATTAAAAGATGATGGAGTTATTTTCATTTCTATTGATGATAATGAAGTTGCTCAATTGAGATTTTTAATGGATGAAATCTTTGGTGAAGAGAATTTTATTTCAGAATTTATTTGGCAAAAAATATATAGTCCAAAAAATCAAAATAAATATACAACAACTGATCATGAATATATATTATGTTATGCTAAAGCTTTAGAAAAAATTGAAAAATTTAATAGATTAGAAAGAACAGAGAAAACTAATAAACATTATAATTGTGATGATAATGATGGTAGGGGAAGATATACTAAATCAGATTTAACTATTGATCAGGGTAAAGGTTATACTTACGATATTAAATCAGGTAATAAAATATATAAATTACCTGATGGAAAACAATGGCAATTTACTGAGGAAAGAATGAAATCTTTGATTTTAGAGAATAGAATTTATTTGCCGGATGATACTTCAAAAAGACCAAGGATGAAAACTTATTTAGCTGATATGGATGGAATTATAACCAAAACAATTTTAAGTTATGATGAAGTTGGGCATACCGATGGAGCTAGAAAAAAATTGACAGAACTATTTGAAGGAAAAAGTGTGTTTGGATATCCTAAACCTATTGATTTAATAAAAAGATTTTTAATTTTAGCAACGAATTCAAATGAGAATGAAATTATTTTAGATTTCTTTGCAGGGTCTGGGCCGACAGCAGATGCAATTATGCAATTAAATACAAATAATTTGGGGAATAGAAAATTTATTTTAGTTCAAATACCTCAGGAAATTGATAAGAAAAAAGATAAGGTTGCCTATGATTTTGTTAAAAATGAATTAAAAGAAGAAAACCCAACAATATTTCATATTACTAAAGAAAGATTAGTTAGAGCTGCAAATAAAATAAAAGAAAATAATAAAGATTTAACAAATATTGATTTTGGATTTAAAATTTTTGAAACAATTCCAATTTGGAAAAATTATAATTTAGATTTAGATGAATTTAATCCCCAAACTAAACTGTTTAATGAAAGTAAATTAAATTCTGAAGATATTCAAACATTATTAACTACATGGAAAACTTATGATAATATTCCATTAACAAAAGACTTAGTTGAAGTTGACTTAAATGACTATACAGGATACTATTTTGGAAATAAGTTATATTTAATGGATATTAATTTTAAAACTAAAAATTTAAAAGAATTATTAAATAAAATTGATGAAGATTCAGAGTTTAATCCAACATCAATTATATGTTTTGGATATAATTTTGAAAGTAAAATGTTAAGAGAAATTTCTGAGAATGTTAAAAATTATAACAATAAAAAAGGAAGTGAAATTGATTTTGTAAAGAGGTATTAAAATGTCAAATTTTAACTTCGAAAAAAATTTAGATCATCAAACACAAGCTGTTAAATCAACAATAGGTGTTTTTAATTCTCTTGATATCAAGAATTCGCAAAATTTATATAAAGATTTCACAAATCCAATTTTTGACACAGAATCAAATTTCACATATGTAAATAATATTGGGAATATTCAAGAACAAAATAATATTGAAAGAAATGTAAAAGGAAAAAGTAATATTATTGATATTATGATGGAAACTGGAACCGGAAAAACTTATACTTATACAAAAACAATATTTGAATTAAATAAAATTCATGGAATTAATAAATTTATTATTGTTGTCCCAACTCTTCCAATTAAAGCAGGAACTATAGATTTTTTAACTTCTGATAGTACTAAAGAACATTTTAAAGAACAATATGGGAAAACAATTAATTTACATATTATTGAAAGTCAAAAAGTTAGAAAAAACCAAAAATCATATATGCCAACTGCTGTGACTAGTTTTGTAAATTCAGGTAAATTTGAAAAGAATAAAATTCAGGTTTTAATTATTAATAGTGGGATGATTAATTCTAAAAAAATGTTGGAGAGTTATGATAAATCTTTATTAGATAAATATTCAATACCATTTGAAGCAATTTCTTCAACAAAGCCATTTATGATTATTGATGAACCACATAAATTTGGGGACACAGGAAAATCTTGGAAAAATATTACAGAACATATCAAACCTCAGTTTATTTTAAGATATGGAGCAACATTTAAAGATAATGCTTATGAAAATTTAGTATATACATTAACAGCTGTAGATTCATTTAATAGGAATCTTGTTAAAGGAGTTACAGCACATATTACTGAATTTGAGAATGGAGAAAATATTTTAGTTAAATTTAA
This sequence comes from Nanobdellota archaeon, assembly GCA_036146255.1. GTDB lineage: Archaea > Nanobdellota > Nanobdellia > Woesearchaeales > UBA583 > UBA583. The sequence continues at coordinate 28,513 of JAYYJK010000062.1, read as the reverse complement.
TAATTCTGATGGTAAAGAAGCAACCTTAGAACTCAATGAGGATATTAAAAAGAAAACATTTAAATTAATAAAAAAAGATAGTTTAGAAAAAGTTCATCCGGCAATGAGTGATTTATATATTGAAAATTTAAATAAAAATACAATTATTTTATCAAATGGATTAGAATTAAAAAAAGGAGATAAAATAAATCCTTATTCTTATTCCCAAACACTTCAAGAAACTATGATTAAAAAAACTATTAAAAATCATTTTCAACAAGAAAAAAAATACCTTACTAGGGAAGTTAAAATTAAACCACTATCTCTTTTTTTTATTGATAACATTGAAGAATATAGAAATGAGAATGGTTCAATTAGATTAATTGTTGAAAAATATATCAAATCAGAAGTTGAAAATTTGTTAAAAACTGAAAATAATGAATTTTATAAAAATTATTTAAAAAAAACATTAGAAGATATTCCTAAAACACATGGAGGTTATTTTTCAGAAGATAATAAAAATAGTGAAGAATCTATTGAAAAAGAAGTTACTGAAATTTTACATGATAAAAAATCAATATTAAATTTAAATAATCCCAGAAGATTTATTTTTTCAAAATGGACACTTAGAGAAGGTTGGGACAATCCAAATATTTTTCAAATCTGTAAATTAAGAAGTAGTGGTTCTGAAACTTCCAAATTACAAGAAGTTGGTAGAGGTTTAAGACTTCCTGTAAATGAATTTTTCAACAGAGTCAAAGAAGAGCAATTTTATTTAAACTATTTTGTTGACTTTACAGAAAATGACTTTGTAGAAAGGTTAGTTAATGAAATTAATGAGAAGTCAGGTGCAATTTCAAGAGAGAATATTCCAATTAAATTAGATAATAATATGATAAAACAAATTATTGAAAAATATAATTTAACAGAAGATGCACTTTTAGATCAATTAGATGAAAAAGATATTATTAAAAGAAATAATGATTTTAAAGAAAATGGATTTGACTATATTAAATCTAATTTTCCTTTGATTTTTGAAGGAATTGATTCAAATAAAATTAGAAAATCCTCAAATTTGAAAAAAAAAGTTAAAATTAGAGCTGAAAAATATTCTGAATTAAAAGAATTGTGGGAGAAATTAAATGAAAAAGTAATTTTAGAATATAAAATTGAAAATGAATCTAAATTTAAAGAATTATTCATAGATTTTCTAAATAATAACACATTTTTTTCTATTGAAGGAGTACAAGAGAAAATAGTTAAACTTGAAATTGAAAACAACTCTGCCCAAAGTCACGAAGAATATAATATTTCTGAAAATGAGATAACTCCAATTTCAACAATGAAATATGATGATTTTTTAATTCAACTATCAAATATATTAAATATTAATCTGAAAACAATACACCAAAGTTTTATTGATACTAAAACTGAAATTAATAAGTATTTGAATCAAAATACAATCAGAATTTTTAAGCAAAAATTTGACAACTATTTACTATATAATGCAATAGAAAAATTTAGTATTGAATATCAAAAAGTTACAAATTCAATTCACCCAACAAAGATTACTGACGGAAAAGGAGATGTTTTAACTGAAATTGATTCCTCAAATGTAGGTATTTCATATTCTGAAGAGAAAGTAGCAGAAAATTATATTTTTGATGAATTATTTTATGATTCTGAATTAGAAAAAGAGAATATTCAACAAAATTTAACTGAAGTTGTTGTTTTTACTAAAATCCCAAAGAATTCAATTAAAATTCCAGTAGCTGGAGGAAAAACCTATTCTCCTGATTTTGCGTATGTTCTAAATTTTAAAAATGGAAATAAAAAATTAAATTTAGTTGTTGAAACCAAAAATACTGATGATGATAGTTTAAGAGAAGAAGAAAAAAGAAAAATTAAACATGCAGAAAAACTTTTTAATTCAGAAATTGAAATTAAATTTGAAACACAATATGTAAAAAAGAAAATATTAAACCTAATCCAAGAAATTTACTTAAAGTAATTATCTTCTTTATACAAATCAAATTTTAAATGTTCATTTTTTTATAAATTAAAACAACATTTTCAACTCTTCAGTAGATTTTCTCCATTTTTTCAACTCATTTTTTATATTCTCTCAATTCATATCAAAAATACATGAAATCTATCATATTTTTACTTTTCCTTTTACTTCCAAGCGTGTTTAGTCTTGATTTTAATCAAGAACTAAGTGATGAAGATAAGGAAACATTTGACACTATGCTTACTCCAATTATGAAGATATATAACTTCATTAAATATGCAGCAACAGTCATTGCAGTTCTTGCTTTAGTATTTGTTGGAGTTCAATTTATGACATCAGGTTCAGAACAAAAGAAAAGAGATGATGCTAAAACTACGGGAGGTTACGTTATCATTGGTTTATTTGTTATATGGGTTGCACCAATTGTGATTAACTATGTTATATCATGAAACTATTTATTTTTTTAACAATACTTCTACTAATTCCTTCAGTATTTGCTCAAGATGATGATAATGACTTTTCATTTTTTGATGATTTATTTGAAGAACTCTCAGATGCTATTTTTTATATTCCTGAGAAATTATTTGATTATATTTTATATTTAATGAATCAAGCATTAGAACCTTTCAATAATTTAATTAGAGAGTTTATGGAAGAAAATCCAGATATATCAAATAATTATTATAATTGGAAAATAATTACGTACATATTATCTTTTTTTTATGTATTAATTATAGCTTATGCTGGTTTTCTTTTTATTATATCAGGACATGATGTTGTAAAAAGAGAATTAGCTAAGGAATGGTTAAAAAATACATTATTTATGTTAATATTAATTCAAGGATCTTATTTTATCTATAACCTAATTCTAGAATTAAATTCAACTTTAGTTCAAAGTATTTTATCAAGGATTCCTGAATCATTTTACCAACTTCAAAACTTAGGACTCTTCAACCAAGGAACTCAAACAACATTATTGTTGATATATATGATAATCCTTTTAATTACAGCAGTTTTTTTAGCAATTAGAATTATTATTATCTTCTTAGGCCTAATACTTTTTCCATTAGGTATTTTCCTCTATTTTATTCCTCCACTGAGATCATACGGGAAATTATTTCTAAATATATTAATGGTATTTATTTTCTCAACATTCTTTGCATCATTAATACTTCTTGTTGTATCTCAATTAGTTGTACAATATAGCGGAATTACTAAAACAATGTTTATGATTTGTGCATACTTACTTGTAATATTTCTTTTTATATTCTTAGGAAAATTTACATTATCAGTATCCTCTTATAAATCAACATCTTCAAAGAGTATAATCAAGTATTACAAAACAATCACTAAAGTAGTGAGATCAAAGGGGGTAAAATAAAATGTCCTATGAAATACCACAAGAACTTAAACATAAAGAAAAAATCATATTTAATTTAACATTAACACAGTTATTTTATGCATTTATCTTTTTAATTCCAGTATTGATATTATTTAAAAATAATTCTAATATCTATATCTTCTCAATACTATCTTCACCTTTTATCATACTAGGTTTAGGATTTATGTTCTTTAATTTCTCTGAGAAGTTAATTAATATCCTACAATTTTTAAAATTTAAATTTTCAAATCAAAAAATGAAAATTGAAGATCTAATTAATATTGATAAAATTGAAAATGATGTCATATATACAAAGAAGGGAAAAGTATCTATTCTTGAAATTCAACCAATTAACTTTTCAATTAGAAATGACGATGACAAATATTCAATTATTAAATCATTTCAGAAATTTCTAAATTCCCTTGATTTTCCAGTTCAATTTGTAATAACCACAGAGAATTTATCCATTAAAGACTATCTTACAAATTTAAAACAAAAAAATGATGAGCAAGAATTATACGAAGATTTCTCAGAATTTATCAAAAATTTTATTTCTGAAAAAGAGATCAGAAATAGAAAATTCTACCTCTCTATTTTAGAGATATCAAATATCGAAATTCAAACAAATATATGTATTGATAGATTTAGAAATTTGGGAATCTCTTCAAAAAGATTGAATACAAATCAACTAGTTAATACAATACATCTATTTTTTAATAGTTCAAATGAATCAAATAAAACTCAAGAAAAATTTCAAAATAGTTTAAACTTTAATATTGGTCCAAGTTTTATTGATGAGAAATATAATCATCTTTTACTCAATGAGAAATTCTCAAGAGTAATTACAACTTCAGGATATCCAAGAGTTGTTGAGCAAGGATTTCTAGATAAGATAATATCTACAAATGATGACTTTGATATTACAATTCACATTGAACCTTTATCAATTGAATCAACTATGCTTATGCTTAATAGAGAGTTACAAAAACAAAGAGCTGATCTATATTCAGAGGAACTTAAAGGTTCAATTAATCCTTCGCTTGAAATTAAGTTTAAAGATACAAGAAAAGTATTAGACAATTTGCAAAAAGGTGAAGAGAAATTATTCAACATCTCTTTAATAATTAATTGTAAATCAACTTCAAAAGAAAATTTAGATTATCTAACAAAGAAAGTTGAAGCTGAATTAAATTCAATTATGATACAACCAAAAATTCCTTTATTTAAACAATTCATAGGATATCAAAGCTTAATACCTAAAGCCCAAAATAAAATAGGTGAAACTAGAAATATTACGACTAATGCTTTATCTGCATTTTTCCCTCTAACTTCGCCTTTCTTATCAATGGAAGAGAATGGAATCTTTTTAGGATTAAATAAAAATAAAATTCCAATCATTAGAGATATCTATAATTTATCTAATGCAAATGGAGTAATTTTAGCAACATCAGGTTCTGGTAAATCATATTTTACAAAGTTATTAATATTAAGACATCTACTTCAAAATACACAAGTAATAGTAATTGATCCACAAGGAGAGTATGTTAACTTGACAAATTATTCTAAAGGAGAATTAATTACAATTTCTAGAAATTCAGAGACAATTATTAATCCTCTAGATTTAATGGGACATGACTATATTGAAAAAAGATTATCTCTAATGGATATGTTTAAAATTATGTTTGGTGAATTATCTGAAATTCAAAAAGCAATTTTAGATAAAGCTTTAACAAATACTTATGCAAGAAAGAATATTACAAAGAATTCAAAAGAAAATACCTCAATGCCAATTCTAGGAGATTTATACAAAGAATTAGAACTCTTATCTAAAAAAGCAAATAGGATTGAAAAGACAACTTATCAGGCACTTTTAAATAGATTATTCATGTTTACTCATGGAGTATTTTCTTTCATGAATAGAGAAACTAATCTTAACTTTAAATCAAATTTTGTATGTTTTAATATAGGTGACATGCCTAAACAAGTAAAACCTCTTGTAATGTTTTTAGTATTAGAATTTGTATATTCTAGAATGAAGTCAAGTAAAGAGAGAAAATTACTTGTAATTGATGAAGCATGGTCTTTATTATCTAAAACTGAAGAAGCATCATATATTTTTGAAATTGTAAAGACATGTCGTAAATTCAATTTAGGGTTATTATTAATAACTCAAGATGTAGAAGATTTATTATCATCAAAAGCAGGAAGTGCAGTTCTCTCAAACTCATCTTATACTTTATTACTAAGACAAAAACCATCAGTCATATCAAGTGTAGTTAAAACATTCAATTTGTCTCAAGTTGAAAAAGATTATCTATTAACTTCAGTTAAAGGAAGAGGTATTTTAATCTTAGAGAATGAACATCAAGAAATTGAAGTTGTAGCTTCACCTAAAGAAAATAAAATAATTACAACAAATCCAGACGAATTAAATGGAACTATAGTTACAAAGAAAAATGTTGTATTGAATGGTAAAATTACACTAGATCTAGAAAAAGGATTTTATTATGGAAAAGTATTATCAAGAGGAGAAAAGAATTTACTTGGATTAAACGGATATAAAGTTGCAAACTTAGTTCCAATAAATAAAGTAAAGTTTGAAGAAGTTTGGGTTAAAACAAATGATGTAGAAAGTATTGAACATACATTTATTGTCCATAATATCAAAGAATTTCTAAAACCTTATGTTAAAACAGTCAAAGTCAATGTTGTCAAGGATGTAGATTTATTAGTTCTCACAAATGAAGATAAACAAATTGCAATAGAAGTAGAGACAGGAATTAGATTCAAGTATCATAAAAAGAGGATATATCAAAAGTTTTTAACAGTTTCTCAAGAATATGATAAAGTAATTATTGTATTAACGAATTCTAAAATGAAAAGATATTATGAGAGATTACTTGGTGACTTGAAAATAACTATAGTGACAAGAGTAGAATTAACTGAATACTTTGAGGTGAAAAGATGAAAACAATTTCAAAAGATATAGGTATAATCATAGAGAATGCTAGAAAACAAGCAGTTACACAAATTAATACTATTATGGTAAAAGCTTATTGGGAGATTGGTCGTAAGATAGTTGAAGAAGAACAGAAAGGTGAAATTAAAGCTGAGTATGGGAAAGGATTACTGAAAGAACTATCTAAGGAGTTAACTAAACAGTATGGGAAAGGTTTTAGTTTATCTAATTTGAAAGATATGAAGAAGTTATATATTCTCTTTCCAAAAAGCCAGACACTGTCTGGCCTTTTGGGATGGTCACACTATTGCACACTTTTAAGGATAGAAGATAAGATAAAAAGAAACTTTTATATCAAGGAAATTGAGTCTCAGAATTGGTCAGTTCGTGAACTTCAAAGACAAATTAATTCAGCTTTATTTGAGAGAATAGCATTATCCAGAGATAGAAGAGGAGTTATAGAATTGTCAAAGAAAGGACAAGTAATTGAATCAGGTAAAGATTTAATCAAAGATCCTTTTATTTTTGAATTTCTAGGACTTGATGGAATAGAGAAATTATCTGAGAGTGATTTGGAACAAAAGTTAATTGATAATTTGCAGAAGTTTATTTTGGAGTTAGGTAAAGGATTTTCATTTGTTTCGAGACAAGAAAAAATAATCCTAGATTCAACATATTTTTACATTGATTTAGTTTTTTACAATCGTTTCTTAAAATGCTTTGTAATATTTGAACTCAAAGTTGGAGAACTTAAGCATGAACATTTAGGACAACTACAAATGTATGTAAATTATTATGATAGAAAAGTAAAATCTCCTGAAGAAAATAAAACCATAGGAATTCTTTTATGTTTAGATAAAAAAGAACAAGTAGTTGAATATTCTCTTCCCTTAGATAATGATCAACTCTTTGCATCAAGATATAAATTATATTTGCCTGATAAGAAAGAATTAGAAGAGAAAGTAAGGGAAGTTTTGAAAGAGGGTTGAATAATAGATTTTATAAATAAAAGAAATCAGACTTATATATGAGTCAAACTAAATGTCCTACTTGTGGTAATTATAAAAAACCATGGTTTCCTTTATGTTGGGAATGTTCTGAAAAAGAAAATCAAAAACCTACTTGTGATGTATGTGATATTGAAGTGCCTGAAGGCCATAATTTATGTAAAGAGCATTGGTTAGAAAAGCAAGAAGCTTCAAAGAAAATAAAAAAAGCAGATTTAATAAAGAAGAAACAAGAAGAAAACTTTAGAGAAAAATATGAAGGGATTTATTATTTCAACAATATTAAATTTAAATCAAAATCTGAAGTAATCATATATTTATTTTTAAAACAAAATGGGTTAAATCCATATTATGAAGAGAAAATAACTATAGACAATATTGATTTACATCCAGATTTTATAGTTGATATTGATGAAAATAAATCTGTAATTATTGAGCACTTTGGATTAGAAGATCTTAAATACAAACATAATATGGAATCAAAGAAAGAAAAATATTCCAATTTATGTAGAAAAAATAAAAATTTTGATTTTGTCTATACAACAGAAGAAGATATTAAAAATTTAAAAGATAAATTAGGTTCTAAGTTAAACAATACCTTATTAGCTCAAACAAGGTGGAAATAAATGATTAATTTTTTTTAGACAGAGGAATTTATTACTAAGAAATAAGAGAAGAAAAAAATAGTTGAATATTGTAGCTTTCTAAAAAAGTTCTTTGATAATCTTTGAAAATGGTTGGGAAAAATGAATAAAGAAATAATTAAACAAAAAGTAAATTCAGCAATTAATAAATTATATCAAAATGATAAATTTTTATTTGATAATGATTTATGTGAGAGATGTATTGTCCATAGACTTGCAGTTTGTTTAGAAAGAGAAGGTTTTGAAGGTTATTATGTCGATTGTGAATACAATAAATCACATTTAAATAAAAAAACAGGACCTAAAGTAGTTTCAAATTTAAATGGAAACTATATAGATATTGTTATTACAAAAAGAAATGAGAATGGTAATGATGATTTAGTTTGTTTTGAAATTAAAAAATATAATAATTATTCTAATAGAGATAAAGATAGAGAGAACTTATGTATTTTAACTAATAATTCTAACTTCTATTATAATATTGGTTATTATATAATCTTAGGTAAAACTGAAGAAAAAACTAAAATTGAACTGTATGAAAATGGTAGAAAAATAATTTCTCAATAAAAGAGGCATTGGAAGATTACTTAAATAATAAAATTTTAGATTTAATATGGTCAAGAAATATATATACAAAAAATTATTAAGAGAATATTCCAAACAAGGTTTAATATTAGGAGTTCCATTTTTTTTATTTTCATTTTTAATTGGGGAAGTTTTACTTTTCTTAGATCCAGAAAAAGTTATAGGCGAGTTTTTGGTAGATATTTCTTATTTTGCTTTATTCATTATTATAATTAGTTTAATTGGATATATAATCAGTCTTTTTTTAAAAAAATGATCTTTCTATTTTTTAACTTTATCCCTTCAAGAAAAGAGAAGAATAAATCGTTTTTAATATAAAACTTAGATATATCTGTTTTATTTTCTTTTTTAAGTAAATAATCAATTAAAGATTTTCGAGTACCAGGTGTACAATGATATAGATGTATCTCCTCTTTCTTATTTTTTGTTTCTTTATATTCAGAATAATATATTACCTCATTTCTATTTAATTTAAACTTAGTTTTTTTATCGTGTCCTATAATATACAATATTTGGATATTCTTATTTTTTATAATTTGATTAAATTTATCCTTTTTAATATTTATATAAATTTTAAATTTTATATTACGTTTAGAAAAATATTCAATTAAATTAAATAATCCAATAATTCTAAAGATAGATATCGTAATAAAACTTTTAATATTATCATATCCAAACATTAATTCAACAGTTAGTTTTTTGTCATTAGCATATTTATTTAAGAGATATATGTTATGATATCTAATAATATTGTTATATAATGAAGAAAGAATTAGAATTAATATAAAAACTATAATTATATTAATTATTTTTTCAAAAAAACTGCTAATCTGAGACAAATAACTAAATATAATGAAAAAAAGCTATAGTAATTAATACATAGACATTAATAATTATCTCAGAAAAATTATTTTTCATATAATTACTTTATATAAATAAATTTAAATACCTTTGTTTTGAAAGTCAATTAATTCAAAATTATTTTAATCAAGATATAAACTACATCTTCTAGATAAAAAAGAATTAGAAGAGAAAGTAAGAGAATTTTTGAAAGAGAGTTAGATATATAAATTAGAACTTTTCAAATAATATATGAAGTTAGTTAGGATTAGAATTGAAAACTTTAAATCTTTTGTGAAGCTCGATTTAAATCTTGATGAAAATAAAAATGTAATTATTGGAAAAAATAATTCTGGAAAATCTGCATTTTTAGAAGCTATTAAATTAATGCTAAATCCATTTAATAAAGGGAAGGATAATCCTGTGTTTGATGAAAGGTTTAATGATGAAAATTTATATCACGATATCAATTATCCAATAAAAATTGAACTTTTTTTTAGTTTTGATGAAGAGGAGGTGAAAAATATAGAAGAATTTACAAATCCAGTCAGTGAACGAAGAGTTTATACTGAACTAGAGGGAGGAAAAATATTATTCCATTTAAAATTTGAAAGGAAATACGGAGAAGAAGGAACTTTCTATTATGATGATAATTGTAACTTTAACGAATATGTTAAAATTGCTACATATCGTTATTTTAATTCTTTGGTTTTTGATACTAATAGAACTCTTGATATTATTAAATCAGATGATTTTCAAAAAGATAGTTCTAGTATTTCTTTTAGATTAATTATAACAAATTTAATTATGAAATTTATATCTTCTACAGAATCAAAATTAAATACAGGTAACTTTTATAATCTTTTTAATGATTGGTTTTTTTCAGTAGAAAAAAGCATGTTGGAAAGTTTTTTTCCAGAAATAAAATCAATAAAATTTATTCCTAAGGAAGAGTTGAAAGAAGATATCTTTTCAGACCCTTTGACTTCTTTATATAAAAAGTCTGAATTTTTACTAGATAATTTAACTATTATTGTTAATGACGGTAAAGAACAAGATTTATCATTTAAAGGATGTGGGTTACAAAACCTTTTTTTATTTAGTTTAATACTGAAAGCAAACGATTTTTTTCAATTTCTACCAATCATTTGCATTGATGAAGTTGAATTATATTTACATCCTATAGCCCAAAAAAATTTGAATATAAAATTATCAAACATTAAAAATCAATTTATTTTGACATCACATTCGGATAAATTTGTAATAAATTCAAACCCAGATCAATTAATCATATTTAAAAAGAATTATAATTCAAATATAACTCGCAGTTTTGTTTTAAATAAAGAAGAGAAGGATTTATATAAATTATTTCAAAAAGTAGTGAAAGAAGAGAATTCAGAATTTTTATTTTCTGATTATGTTATACTTGTAGAGGGACTATCTGATAAGGTTTTTTTTAGTCATATTCTTAAGCTCGAAGAAACATTTAATAATTGTTCAATAATAAATATGAATAGCAAAGATAATGTAAATAATTTTATAAAAATTTTAAATAAGTTTGAAATACCATATCACATAATTTTAGATAATGATGCATTAAACCTTGAGAATAAAATTGAAATTGATAATTTATATGATGATAATATACACATACTATCAAAAGGAGAACTAGAAGATTATTATCCAAAACATCTATTAAAATTACCGGATGATCTAAAAATACTTAAAAAATATCCTAGGGATTTCAAATTTAAAGTTTTTGCAGAAGCTATCTATGAGAATAAAGAATTATTAGACATTAACGATGAAGGTTTATTTATTAAATCTCTAAATAAAATTTTTGACTCTAAGCTTAATAAAAAAACATTGAATTTAGAAGAAAAAAAATTTTCGGAAATTTTATGCTCTTACTACAATAAAACAAAATATGAACTTGCATTATATGTATGTGATTTAATACAAGATAATATTTTACTCGAGGAAGAATTATTAAACATCCTAGGAAAAATAAAAAAAAAGCCAATAAGTATTGAAAATCAAGATATAATTTAAATAAAATAATCAATTCTCTCATTCTCTCCATACTCCCCAAATTCTTCAAATTTCTGACCTCGGGTGGGTGTATAATAATTAATTATTTAAATAGAAATTATAATATAATAGTATGATTAAGTTAAAAGATTACTCTGATGAGTATTTAGATGAATGTATGAAAATAGAAGAAGAAAATATGATTATATATGATGGATGGTCAGCAGGAGAAGTTCAATTAAATACATGGAATGGTTGGTATAAAGAATTACCAAAAAAAGTATTAATTGAAGGAGATTCTCTAGTTGGCTTTTCAATTTTCAAAATAATTGAGAAGAAATTGCATATCATTAATCTTCAAGTTAAAAAAGAATGTCAAGGAAAAGGATATGGTAGTAAGTTAATTACAGATTTAATTGAAACTGCTCAAATAAATAATTTAGATTTTGTGAGTTTAACTGTATTTAAAAATAATCCAACTTTAAAGTTATATGAAAAACTTGGTTTTAGTATTGCTTCTGAAGGTAGGGAGAAAAATTCTTTTATTATGGAGAAAGAAATAAAATAATTAGTTCATTTACAATCCCTATCATTTCTGAGCTTAGATAAAATATTTCTGATTTTACTCATCTAATCTAAATACATTTTCATATTTGACCAATAATCATGCAAAACTAAATCTGGTCCAAACTCAAGACTTGATTCAATATTTTTTAATATTGTATCTAATCTCTCGAATCTCTTAGCTTGAAGTAATTCTAAAGTTGACTCTACATCATTGCTAATGATACTATGTTGAGGTATATTATTTTTATTAGAATCAATAGATTCTAAAGTAGCTTGATACCATGACATAGTTGTCGGTATCGATAGTCCAAGTAAATCAAATGTATCTCTATTTAGATATTGTTTTAGTCTAATATGTTCTTCTCTTTGTGTATCTAGCATTTCAATTTCTAATCCTTTTGACCATTGTGTAGATCCAAAACAAATAGGTAAAAAATCAATATATTTTGATTCACCCACTCCAATTCTAGCATAATTAATTGCAATACTAACACCGCTGTTATCTCCAAATAAACTTTGAGTAAATGGATTTGATTGTGTAAAAATCGCTTTACTTTGTTCAAATTTTGATTTATATAATTTAGAAAGTTGTTTTAAATTTTCTACTTGTTCAATATATTCCATAGTTGATATGTAGTTTCGTTGCTTATATATTTTTCCAAAGGATATAATTTAATTCTTTGTATTTCTGATCTAGGTTAGACATAGTATTTCAAGATAGTAAAATAAACAAAAAACATTTTGTAGTCACAAAATTCATAAATTAATTCGATTTTCAAACCATTATTTTATATAGTTAAAGTTACATTGTTTACATATGAACAAAATAATTATAATTTTATCACTGTTCACGTTACTATTTAGTGCATGTTCTACAAATGAATCATCAACTAATGTAGACATGGAAATCCAAAATATTCCAGAAATGCAAGATAATGAAACAACAGATCACATGAGTGTTATTGGAACAACAAATCAATTTCTCTCAATTGTAGGATCTAATGAAGATATTTTAATTACATCAGAAGATATCGAGTATAGAGAATCAACAATAGGATATCTAGCAAGACCTGATGATAATAAACAATACCCCGGAATTATTTTAATTCATGAATGGTGGGGTTTAAATGATCATATTAAAGAAGTAGCAAATACTCTAGCAAAAGAAGGATATGTAGTACTTGCAGTTGACCTCTATAATGGAGAAGTTGCAGAAAGTAGCGAAGAAGCAATGAGACTTAGAACTTCTATTAATCAAAGCATTGCAACTCAAAATATGCAAGATGGTATTGAGTATTTAAAAGAATTTGAAGGAGTTAACAAAGTAGCATCATTAGGGTTTTGTTTTGGTGGAGAGCAATCAGCACAACTCTCAGTATCAGATGCTAATTTAGATGCAACTGTAATCTTTTATGGTTCATTACCTCAAGAGCTTGAAAAAATCTCACAAGTAGATGCACCAGTTTTAGGAATATTTGGAGAGTTAGATACAGGAATTACTCCAGATACTGTAAGAACATTTCAATCAGGACTTGATGAGTTAAATTTAGAAAATGACATTACAATTTATGAAGGTGTGGGTCATGCATTTTTAAATCCTGAAGGTTCAAGGTTTGCTGAAGAAGAAACTAAAGATGCTTGGAATAAAACAATTACATTTTTAGCAAATAATTTAAATTAATTTTTTTATTTTTCCAAAGGATTATTTTATACATAAAACAATTAACATATAAATATAAAGATATTCTCAATTCTATGATAACAATTGAGGACAAAATAGCAATATTATTAAACACTACAGATTCTACACTTAGAGAGTGGAATTTAGGTGAAGTTGAATTTAATTTAGACATTGCAACAGAAGAAATTAGCAACAATATTAATAGAGATGATGTAGATCTAGATAGATTAGAAGATTTATCTGATAAACTAAATGCATTAAGACAAAGATACAATCAAAAAAAAGATGCTCTACATTCAATGATAGATTTAGAACTATCTATAAAAAACCAATTTACAGGAGAAGGTTCTCACCAAGCATATATCCTTTTCACTCACACTAAACCTCAAATGTTGTATCAATTCTCCTTTCAAGATAACTCTTTTGAAGAGTATCAAAAAATAAACGGATATGGTATAATGTCAGAACAGGTAGCTAAACAAGAATTCAGACAAAACCCTAACATTGACGCACTAGCTATAATTAGATTAAACACTTCAAAAAATTTAGGTATTGAAAATTGTCTTTTAACTCATATTATAGATAGGTATGGGACTCAATAGTTGTCTAGTTTAGAAACCATCTACTTTTTTGAAATATAAATTCAAAAAAATTTTCAACTAACTTAATAAATACAAACATACATTATAAACTATGAGTAAAGAAAAATTTATCTCAAATACAGATGTTTTTGATACATTAGGCAGAGGTTTTGATTTAATGAAATCAAAATTTTGGTTTTTAATGGGAATTACAATTGTAACAATGATTTTAGGATCAATTGGTGATGGAGAACTATTCTCATTAGTGATTGAAAATACATGGACAGCATCATTTCTCTCTTTAGTATATTCATTTTTAATTGCTGCACCAATTGGAATTGGGTATTTATGGGTTATGTATTTAATCTCCAATGGGAAGAAAGTTAAATTTTCAAATTTGTTTGATTTATTTGAAAGGAACTATATTAATGCAATTTTAGCATCAATTTTAGTTACATTTATTATTCTAATTGGATTTATTGCATTAATTATTCCAGGAATTTATTTTGCAGTAAAATTGTTTTTCGTAAACATTTTAATTATTGATAAAAAAATGGATTCAATTCAAGCAATTAAAGCAAGTTGGAAACTAACAGAAGGTTACTTTTGGAAAATATTAGGATTAACTTTAATGTACATCCCAATTATAATTGGAGGATTATTGTTATTAATTGTAGGAATAATTCCAGCTGTTGCATGGATTTCAGCATCACAAGCAGTAATGTATAATTCAATTCAAAAAGAAAAATAATATTTTTCTTTTAGCTTAACTTCTTTTAGATAAAAAATATTTATATAAGATTACAAATCTTATTCATTAATGTATAAACTCTTACTTATCTTCATTATTTCTCTACAAGTATCATATGCTCTAAATGTAGACTTAAAAGAGAATCAAGAAATCTACATTAATGAAGATAGAGTAACACTCACAGTAAAAGGGGAAGCAATATTTTCTAATATCTCTTCACCAATTTATGACATAACCATAGAGCAAGATTCTCCTTTTTTAGTAAACAGTCAGTATAATAAAATAAATATGACGAACTTTAATTACACTATAACAACCACAATATCAAAAGCACTCTATAACCAATATCTCTTAGAAGCAAAAACATTCTTAGAGTATACATCAAAATTTGATATACAAACAAATAGAATAGCAACACTTACAAAATACAATCGTTACTCAAATGAAACATTTTCTCCTCGTAGAGTAAAAATTGCACTTACAAATCCTACAAATTATCTGCAAACATATTATATAACATTAATTAAAACTAAACCAAATCAAATAAATGACTTTAGAAATCAACTCTATCTTAAAACCAAACAAGAACTACTACTTGAACCAAAATCATCACAAATCTATAACTACACAGATAAACTCTCAGAGATAGGAGATAGTTACTTTTTAGAATATGAAGTAATAACCCACCCAAATATTATTAGAACTATTGAGAAATATCAACCCTCAGAATCTAAAACATCATCAGGAGGAAGTTCATTTTCATTAATTACAAAAGACATTATTGTCGATAAAAAACTATCCCCTATACTCTACACTAAAGACGAACCAATAACTATTACCATTTTACTCTCAAACCCAAATCCCTTTACAGTGTCTTCAATTGGGCTCTATGACAGCATACCTGAAGATTTTTTTATTCAAAACAACTCTAACTTAAAAGAATTCACACAAATAATTGACTTACTTCCATTTGAAACTAGAGAAATTACTTATTCATTAATTTATAGAGGGGATGAAAATTCATCCATGCTTCCTGGAATTAGAATTGAGCAAGGATCAAAAATAATTGAATCTCCTCCACTTCAGCTCTATCAAAAAACATCTAACTCAAATCCTCAACTCTTAATTGAAAAAACAATAACTCCACTTACAAATACAACATATCTTATTGAAATTTCAATTGAAAATATTGGATCTCAAAAAAGTGACGAATTTACACTCTATGAAAATAATAATTCTTATTATATTCCCGCATTACCGACTAATGAGATCTATGAGATAATCTATGAAACTGAAAATCTAGATATAAATGATCCTAGTATTTCTAAGGAAATTCCCTACACTACATCACTAATTCTCAATGAAAAACTATCTACAACACATTCATCAAAGTCAAATCAAAGTTATTACACCTTAGCATTAATTGGTCTTGCAGCTATTCTTCTTATCTCTGATATTGTCCTTTAAATCAAATTTATAAACTAAGAATTACTAATAAATCTATGGCATCACAATTTATTGAAAAAGTAAAAATTTATTTAGATCCAACTCTACTTTCATCACAAGCATATAGGATATTCTTACTCTTAATTTTAGTAGGGATGGGATACTTTTTCGAAGAACAACTTAAGCAAACAATAATTATTGGAACACTATATTTTCTTCTCTTTAATTATTTATTTTTAAATATTATATTCAATTATGGTTCTCAACTTATTAATTATATCTACACTAAAAAAAATAACTTACCAAGAGATACTCAAGATAATTTTACTTTAGGGATTTTACAATTATCATTTTTTCTAAATCATTTTATCTATATTATGTTAATTATCCATGTCTTTATCATAGAAATTCAAAACTTACTCACATCAATTAGTATTGTAGCTGTAGCTTTTGTGTTAATATTTAAAGAATACATCTCAAACTTCCTACATGGTCTAAATTTAATGTTTTCAAAAGATTACAGAGTAAAAGATACTGTAAAAGTTGGTGACTCAAAAGGAAAAATTGTATCTATTTCATTTAGTAATGTACAATTAAAAACAGACTCAGGAGACATTATTTATATTCCAAATTCAATTTTTTTAACAAAGGAAGTAACTAATTTCTCTAAAACATCACTTAAAAGTATTAGCTTTGAAGCATCAATTCTTAAGCAATCTGTAAAAGATTTTGAGAGAAATAAACAACGTTTTATCGAAGAAGTTTATGATAAATTTACAGAACACCTCTCTAATAAAAAAAACATACAAATGAATTTCAGTAAAGTTGAAAAAAATTATATGTTTCTAAACTTTGATATTACTTTAGTTAAACATACAGCAGAAATTGAAAGAGAATTAAAATCATATATTTTAACACAACTAGCACTTAAATTCAAGTCAGAGTAAATCTTGTTCTTTTTTTGCAACTTCAATACTTTTGTAAAAATCAACTATTTTATTATATGATGGATCTTTATACTCAGGAACCCAATAAGAAATGAATTCATGTTTTGGATCATAATCTTTAGTTTGCTTAGCGATATTAAAATATCTAAATTCTCGTGAATCAGTACCACATCCAGTAATATATTGCCAATTTAAATAATTAGATGCAGGATCATAATCAAGTAAATACTTCTCAAAAAATTCAGCTCCCATAATCCAGGGAAGATGAAGATTTTTTACAAAAAAACTAGCAACATTTTGTCGTGCTCTATTTGACATAAATCCAGTTTTCTTTAATTCTCTAATTCCAGCATCAACTAAAGCATATCCAGTTTTTCCTTGGATAAAAGCATCATAAAATTCTTTATTGTAGTTTGAATAAATATGTTTATCCATAATACCTTTCTTTAAAAATATTAATTTTCCATACTTTAAACTAATAAGCTTAGAATACTCTCTCCATAAAAGTTCAAATTTAACCCAGTAAGTAGAAGAATTACTTACTCTTTGTTCTTCATAAGAATTAATTTCATAAAGTATTTCTTTAACATTAAGGAGTCCAAAGTTTAGGAGATAAGAAAATTTAGTTGAGAAGTTATCCCCAATCATTTGATTTCTTGTTTTCTTGTAAGTTTTAATATACTCAGATTTCCAAATATAATTATGTAGATGTTCAGATGCATTTTGCTCAGTTGGAGTAAATAGTAATTTTTCATCTTCTATGGCTAATTCTTCTTGAGATAGGTTCATATTCAAATCAACTGAGTTACATGAAGGAATTTGTCTTTGAGGTAACTCTACATGATAACAATTTTGTTTTTCTACAATTTTTCTAAATGAAGTAAAAGTATCAGGAACTTTTTGAATCGATGAGAAATATTTTTTGTAATCAATAGATGTTTGAGTATTAAATTCTCTATATTCTATGTTATGTTTCTTAGCTAAAGATTCAATTTTTCTATTTTCTAGGATCTCATCATAGCTAAATTGATTCTCAACTCTAATTTCATCATATGAATTATAGAGAAGTAATTGATTTGCAATCTTTGATGGAGTTGAGAATACTTCATTTACAATAATATTTTTAGCTTTCAAACTTTGAGTAAAATCTCTGAGTTGAGTAAAAAGAAATAATTTTCTCTTATTTGACATACTATCAAAATGTTTTTCATTAATAATAGAAACTACTGTAATTGTATCATCTTTTGTAAGCCCCAAGAATAATTCATTATACTTAGACCTAAACGTATTTGTAATAACTATTAGAATATTCATAAAAAAAGAATACTATTAAAATTTAAAAACTTTGTTCATATATGAACAATAATGATAAAAAAATCATTGAGTAACAAAAAAGATATTTAAAGTAAATTAAATAACCATGATTATGAATTATTCATTTAGTTATATTATACGATTTTTATTATTCACAATTATTTACTTAATGGTGTTTTATTATCCCCTTCAAAGAGTTTTAGCACTTATGGATCATAGAGATAGCATGACATTACAAATAATTGCATATATCTTATTATTACTTCCATTTATTGGTACATTGATGATGAAAGTAAAAGAGACGATAACAACAAGAGTTATTGGTACAATTTCAATGCTATGGCTTGGATATTCATTTATTTTATTTTCAATAGTAGTAGTTTTTGAAGTAATTAATCTTATGATCCCAATTGATTTTGAATTATTAGGAATTATTCTCTTAATACTCTCAATTGGTATAACACTTTATGGAACATATAATGCATTTACACTTTATCCAAAACATATCTATATTAATTCTTCAAAAATAGGAAGAAATTATAAATTTGCTCAAATTACAGATGTACACATAGGTTCAAGAACTCCTTGGTTTTTAAAAAAAGTAGTAGATAAAATTAAAACACTAAATGTTGACTTTTTAGTAATTACTGGAGATTTAGTAGACGTAAAAAATGTCTCAAAACAACAATTAAGTGCACTCTCAACATTGAGCATACCTGTTTTCTATGTTTCTGGAAATCATGAGAGATATGTCGATTTAAAACAAATTTATGAAAATCTAAAAGCAAATAATGTAGATGTACTAAGAAATGAGAAGAGAAATTTTGGAGAAATTGAAATTATTGGAATTGAAGATGAACATGCAAAAGATACTGTTGAGAAAGCATTATCTAAAATAAAAACAAATGATAAAAAATTCACACTTTTACTCTATCATAAACCCGAGGGCTTTGAATATTCAGTAAAAAGAAAAATTAACTTAAAACTTGCAGGACACACACATAATGGACAAATATTTCCATTTAATTACCTAGTAAAATTAGAATTCAAACAAGTTCAAGGCCTTTTTGAAGATAAAGGTTTCTACTCTTATGTATCTCCTGGTACTGGAACTTGGGGTCCAACAATTAGACTCGGGTCCAAAAACGAGATATCAGTATTTCATCTTGTAAAAGAAAAGTAATTACAATATAAATCCTTGCGGATATGTATATACTTGTTTTTCATTAAATGTAATTGACTTAGCATTAACATAAACATCGATGTGAAATTTTTGCTTAAACTTTTTACCATATTTTGGCCAAAGTTTCTTTTGGTAGATACCATGTTTCATACCCAAAGAAAAATGCAGACCTTCTTGTCTCTCATAAGCAATAGGATCACCAATTCTAGAATGTCTAGGAATATTTCTATTAAGTCCAAGTCCAAATTCTCTTACATATACTTTACCATCTGGGTGTTCTGTTTTAATGAGTTCAATTAAATCATCAAATTCTTTAGGTCCATTATGACTAACTACAAACCCATTTTCAATAGTAACTGTAAATGGATCAACAAATTGTGTTAATTGTCCTTCAATGGATGGATATGCATACACTTCAATGTCTCCATTTAAAGTAGATAAATCTAAACCTTCTGAGATAACTTCTCCAATTGGATATCTTGACCCATAATTAGTTTGACCCTCATATCTTCCATCATTTGTTGTTGCAAAATCCATAGGGCCTGAATATTTAGCAACTGAGCCATTCATTGATGTAATTTCAATTGACTTGATATCTTTTAATTCTTCAACCAAAGAATCAACTAAAGGGAAAATCCTCTCGTCATCAGGTTTTAGAGAATCAATAAATGTTTGATACTCTTCTTCTAATACTTTGTGAAGGTGTCCAAATTCAATTACTTTAAGACCTCTTGTACATAAATCATTTCTAAATCTAAATTTAGTTGATCTAAATGAAGTTGATTGAATTAAAATTGCAATATCTCCTTCTCTTGCATTCCAATCTAAATCATCAAAATATTCTTGATGATCAAAAGAAGCATAATCATGGAGATCATAAGAATTTGCATGCTTTTGAATTGCACCTTCAAATCCTTCCTTTAGCATCTGTGAGAGTTCAGTTTCTGTATCAAAAATAACTGATACCCTAGCAGAGACTGAGATTTTATAATGTTGTTTTAAGATAAGATAAGCGTGATTCTTAATTTCTTCAATAAAATTAGTACGTTGTATATCGTTCATAGAAAATATTAAGTTTAATGAATTTAAAAATCTGATTAAAATATTTGATATTGATATAATTTTTCTTAGCTATTTGTCACTCCCACAACTAGCAACATAACTCATACAATAAAATAAAAAGTTTTTTATGAAAATAAAGGCCTATTTTTTCTTCTTTCCCCATTTCTCTAAAATTAAAGAACCACAAGATATAGTATGCAATAAGGTTCACTTCCTACTATATCTTGTGTTTGATTAAAATTTCTTAACACTGTGTGTTGTACCCAGCTGTAGAAACAATAATTTTATATATACAAAACAAAATATTTTCTTTATCGACACAAGATATAGTGGTTTTTTAAAAAAAACAACACTAAATGTTGTGTACAATACTACCAAATCCTTTAAATTTCTTATCTAGGAGAAGTTTAAACAAAAATGAGATTTATTTTCAATTAAATTTCACATCTTTTATAGTAATTCAAAGAATCACTCTTTGTGTTTTTACTATATTTTATTAAAAAATGGGAGCAATTATAAAAATAACAAAAAGAGATGGAAGCAAAGTTGCTTTTGATGTAATGAAAATTAAAAAAGTAATTGAATGGGCATGTGAGGGAACAAAAGTAAATCCTTTAGTTCTTGAGAGTCATATTCAAGGAAACATGGCATCTTCAATGACAACTGAGCAAATTCAAGAAATGTTAATTAACTCAGCTCTTGCACTAACAAAAATTAATGATGATTTTTCAGATCTTGACTGGAGGATAGTAGCTGCAAGACTTAGACTTCTTAACCTCTACAAAAAAGCAAAAAGAACACAAGGTTATGATTCATTTGGGTATGGTTCATATTTGAAATTTGTTAAAAAAGCTGTAAAAGAAGGAATTTATGATAGAAAAGTTGTAGAAGAATATTCTGATGAAGAAATTAAAGAATTTGGTAAAGAAATTGATATGGAGTATGATAAGGGATATGATTATGCTGCAGTATCACTTATGACTAAAAGGTATCTTATGAAATTAGATGGTGAAACATTTGAACTCCCTCAACAAATGTATGCAACAATTGCACTTTTAATGGCTGTACCTGAGAAGAAAAAAGATAGACTCAGAATTGCTAAAGCAATTTATCATGCAACAGCTTCAAGAAAAATTTCATACGCTACACCAATTATTTTAAACTTAAGAAGACCAGGTGGTAATTTAGCATCTTGTTTCATTACAGCAATGGATGATTCCCTAGATTCAATTTATTACACACTTGACCAATTAGGTCAAATCTCTAAAAACGCAGGAGGAGTTGGTGTAAACATTTCAAGAGTAAGATCAGAAGGTGCACGAATTAAAAATATTAAAGGTGCATCAGGAGGAGTATTACCTTGGGTTAAATTAATCAATGATACTGCTGTTGCTGTAAATCAACTTGGATCAAGAGCTGGAGCAATTACTGTAGCTTTAGATGTATGGCACAGAGACATTGAAGAATTTTTAACGATGCAACATGAAAATGGAGATCAAAGGAAAAAAGCCTATGATGTATTCCCTCAAGTTGTACTCACAGATCTTTTCATGAATAGAGTAGATAACAATGAAAAATGGACTCTCTTTGACCCACATGAATTAAGATCTAAATTCAATATTGAACTAGCTGAACTCTATGGAGAAAAATTTGAGAAGACTTATCTTGAATTAGAAGCAAATGAAACTATTGAATCTAAAAAAGAAGTTGATGCAAAATCAATTATGAAAGAAATCTTAAAAACAACAGTAGAGACTGGGCTTCCTTATGTCTTTTTTAAAGAAAACACAAATAACACTAATCCAAATAAACACAATGGTATGATTGGAAATGCAAATTTATGTACTGAGTCATTTTCAAATTTTTCACCCTCAAAAGTTAGTCCAAAAACACTCTCTAAGGATGGAACTCGAGTTACTCAGGAAGTTGAAACAGGTCACACACATACATGTAACTTAGTTTCTCTAAATTGGGCTCAATTTGATACAATTGAAGATGCTAAAAAATCAACTCGTTTAGCAGTTAGAATTTTAGATAACACTATTGATGTCTCAGCTCCTCCAATTCCTGAAGCTAAAAGACACAATGATGAATATAGAATTTTAGGAGTAGGATCATTAGGGTTTGCAGATTATCTGGCTAAAAGAGGAATTCCGTATTCAAATGCAGCAGAAGAAGCAGATAAAGTATTTGAACATATCGCACTTGCAGGAATTGATGAATCAGCAAATTTAGCAAAACTTAGAAAACCTTACAAATACTTTGAAGGATCAGATTGGTCTAAAGGTAAGTTCTTTGGAAGAAATTTCAAATGGTTTAATGAACACTCATCCCTTCCAAAAGAGTGGAAAGAATTAAGAAAAAAAGTAAAAGAGCAAGGAATGAGAAATGGAGGTATTTTTGCAATTGCACCAAATACTTCAACATCACTTATGATGGGAGCAACAGCATCAGTTCTTCCAATTTATAGAAAATTCTTTGTAGATAAAGCATCAAATGGAGCAGTTCCTGTATGTCCTCCGTTTTTAGATAAAACAACATTCTGGACATATCAAGAAAACCAAAATGTTGATCAACAAAAAGTAATTGATGTATGTTCAAGAATTCAAAAATGGACAGATCAAGGAATTTCCATGGAACTTGTACTTAACATGAAAAATGGAATGAAAGCTAAAGATATTTACATGTTATACCTTAACGCTTGGAAGAAAGGATGTAAGACTGTATATTACATTAGATCAATTACAAAAACAGCAGAATCTCAAAAAGAAGAATGCGTAAGTTGCTCAGGTTGATTTTTCAAATCAACTAAGAGTCAAGAGCCTTAGCCTAAGGGACTAGGGGTAAGTTGCCTTGCAATTTAAAACAATTACAATTAATAAAATAAAAAATGTCAATTCAATTTAGTGATGAAGAAATAGGATTAAATACAGTTAATGAAACTGAAGTATCAAAAAAAAAATTATTTAACCCAGAAGGTAATGATAAAGTTCAAAATAGAAAAATTACAGGAGGAGATACAACTAATTTATTTAATTTAAATGATACGAAATACTCTTGGGCAAAAAATATGTATCGTGTAATGATGGGAAATTTTTGGGTTCCAGAAAAAGTAGATTTATCCAATGATATCAAAGATTATAAGAAATTATCTAAACACGAACTCAAAGCATTCAAAGGAACAATTTCATTTTTAGTTTTCCTTGATTCTTTGCAGACAAATAATGTTCCAAACATTGCAGATTATATTACAGCACCAGAAGTCTCAACACTTCTAGCAATTCAAACATATCAAGAAGCAATTCACTCACAATCATATGCATACATATTAGAATCAATTGTACCTGCTTCAGAGAGAGCTAAAATCTATGATTTCTGGAGAGATGACAAAATTTTATTAGAGAGAAATAAATATATTGCAACAATTTTTCAAAACTTTATTGATACACCAAATGATGAAACATTTGCAAGAGTTTTAGTTGCTAACTTTATTTTAGAAGGTCTGTATTTCTACAATGGGTTTAACTTCTTCTATAACTTAGCCTCAAGACATTTAATGATGGGTGTAGCAGATGAAATTAGGTATATTAACAGAGATGAATTAACTCACGTTACAATTTTCAAAAACATTATTTTAGCTCTAAAAGATGAAAAACCAGGATTAATTACTCAAGAACTTGTACACCAAATGTTTGATGAAGCAGTACAACAAGAAATTGAGTGGTCAAATCACATTTTAGATAATCACATCTTAGGAATTAATGAACAATCAACTGAGAAATATACAAAATTCTTAGCTAACATGAGAATCAAAATGCTAGGATTTGATGAACTCTATGAAGGATATGATGTTAATCCATATGCACACTTAGAAAAATTAGCTGATGAAAATAATGACGGAGTAAAATCAAATTTCTTCGAATCAACTGTAACTAATTATTCACAGTCTTCAAGTGTAGATGACTGGGATGATTTTTAGATAAAAATGAAAGTAGGAGAAGATTTTATAGGAATCTCAACCCCATTTTACTGTTACAATGAAGATGGTGAACTTTTAATTCATAAAAGATCCAATAATTGCAGAGATGAACAAGGTACCTGGGATTTTGGTGGAGGAAAATTAGAATTTGGTTTAAGTCCGGAAGAAAATGTTTTAAAAGAAATTTCTGAAGAATATGGGTGTACTGGCTTAATTACAAAAAAATTACCATACTATACATTATTTAGAAATAATAATGGAAAAAATACTCATTGGTTAGCTTTACCATTTTTTGTTAAAGTAAAAAAAGAAGAGGCAAAAAACAATGAACCTGAGAGTATTGATGAAATTAAATGGGTTAAATTAAATAATTTACCAGAACCCCTCCACCAAGGGGTTAAAAAAGCATTAGTTTTATATGAAAAAGAATTTAAAGAAATAATGGGTGATATGTAAATGACAAAAGAAATTAATATACTAGTTGTACCAAGAGAAGAGATTAAAAATCCCAATACATTTTGGGAATTTTCACAAGAAGAATTGAATTCAATTCTAGAAAAATCAGAGTTACAATGGAGAGCAGATATGGAAGAAGATGATTCATATAAGCAATTTATCCCATACATTGCAGTAATTTCCAAAGGAAAATTATTAACATACAGAAGAACACCAAAAGGAACTGAAACAAGACTTCACGACAAATATTCTCTAGGTGTAGGTGGACATGTTGATGAATATGAAAATTTATCTGGTATGGAGTTATTAGTTGATGCAACACTAAGAGAAATTGAAGAAGAAATTGGTGTTAAAGTAACAAAAGATCAAGTAAAATTTGTTGGATTTATTAATGATGAAAGTGATAATGTAGGTATTTATCATATTGGAATTGCAGCAGTATTAAATTTAGATTTCCTAAATTTAAATCTGGGTGAAACTGATATATTAGATAATAGAGAATTCATGTCAAAAAGTCAAGTTAAAGAAATTTATGATAAACTTGAGAATTGGTCTAAAACATTTTTTGATAAATATTTAGTAAATTTGGAAGAATTAAAATGAACTGCCCATATTGTAATCATAACGAAACAAAAGTAATTGATTCACGTGAATCAAAAGACGGAACAAATATTAAAAGAAGACGTGAGTGTCAGAAATGTGAGAAAAGATTTTCAACAGCTGAAAAAGTACTAAAATTAGATTTAGAAGTTCAAAAATCAAATGGAGAAGTCCAAGTATTTTCACTCCCTAAAATTAAAAATTCAGTGCTTAAATCCTGTGATAAAAGACCAGTTACATTAGAACAAATTGAGAGTTGTCTAGAGTCTATTTTAAAAGATTTAAAAGAAGTTGAAGGAACAACAATTCCAACAGGAACAGTAGGTAGAATTGTTCTTAAAAACCTAAAAGATTTAGATGAAATTGCATTTTTAAGATTCGCAATAGTGCATAACAATTACGGTTCAATGAATGACTTTATGTCAGAGCTAGAAGAACTTAAATCCTTTGAGAGTATTGAGTACAAAAATAAAAATAAATAATTTTTATTCCTTTGTAAACTTGGGATAATAATCCCTATCAATAAATACTTTATTTGTTTTCACAGCAAACCCTTTTTCTTTTTCAAGTATTTCATCTGTCTTCATCAAAGCTTCTCCCATTGCAATTAACTCCCCCTTATCTGAAAAGATTGCAACTTCTTCCCCTATCTCAAGTCCTTTCTCTACTCTCATCACGCCTGGCGTAGCCAGATCGTATCCGTGAGCAACTGCATTAATTGCGCCATCTCTTACTACAACTGATTTAAAATCAATAAGTAATTCTTCTTGTGGTCTAATGTACTTTTTTAATTCATCTCTGTATACTTTTTTCTCAGGAGAAGTAAATCCAGCGTCATTGTGAAGGGTCCAAAGATTTCTAAGTGTATCTAAGGAAATACAATGGTCTTCTTCTCTTTTAGGACCTGCTTTAGATCTTCTAAGTTCTTTCATTTGAGCATTAATACCTAAACTCTCTCCCATATCAGTACATAACTTTCTAATATATGTTCCATGTTGACATGCAACTCTAAAGAGAACATGTTGATTATCTTTTGCAATATCTAAGAGTTCAAGTGAATAAATAGTCCTTGGTCTAAGTTCTCTTTTAACTGCCGAGATAACAGGAGGCATTTGCATAATTTCTCCAGTAAATTTTTCAAATGTCTCTAGAACTTGCTCTTTAGTTACTTCTTTATGAAAAAAAGCAAGACAGATATATTCTTTATTGCTTTTAAGCATATATTCCATTAAACGAGTTGCTCTTCCTAGCCCACAAAGTAAAACTCCTGTAACTTGAGGATCTAATGTACCTGAGTGTCCAGTTTTAGAATTTTGAAGAAGTTTTTTTAGATGATCTGCAACTTGATGTGATGTTGGACCTGCATCTTTGTCAATATTTACATAACCAGTTTCTAATAACTCAGAAATAGTTCTACTATAGGGATTTTTCCCTAAAGAATCATCAATAGGATCATTGTATTTTGTTAGATACTCTCTATTTTCAAAGATTGGATTTGAATTCATAGAAAATTAAGTGGAGTATTGTTTAAAAAACAGTAGGTTTTTAAATTATAGTTATAATAATATACTATGAATAATAATGTAAATGTGTCTATCTGGTTTGAAGGTCCAAAGTATTCTCAAAATGCAACAGAGGAAGAAACTTTAGATTTACATACAGTTCTCCCTATAAAAAATGTTTTAACTATAGGTAAAGGAAAGTTTGTAAGTGTCCCTAGGGAAGAAAAATATAATAAAAAAAGATTCAAAGTACAAATATTAGAATTATCTGAAACAGCTGGAGGTCTTGAAAACTATTGTAAATATGTCCAAAATAAATTACCAGGATTTAATGTTAGTTATGATTTGGATGAGAGATATTTAATGATAGAAAAAAAATAACTTTTTAAATTACTACTTCTTAGTACTATTATGGAAAAAGTTATGATTAGAAGGAATAGGTCTATTGATGAAATAATTGATGGAGATTATTCTTTAGCACCTAATAGCAATATATTAATAAAATCAACATATAAAGGACTTAAAAAATTATCTGAATGTTTAAATATTGATCTTAGACAACAATCAGATATAGTACCTGAGAATAATTGGTATGAAGTAGATAGTAAATTTAGTAGAATTATAAAATCAAATGAAAGTTTTTATATTGGAAAAATACCAGGATTTGATATCGATTCACACCAATACTTGATTTTACCTCTGGTTTATGCACCGAACTCAACTCCAATAAAAGGACAAGGAAGAGATAAAAATTGGTATGTTGAATTAAAAAATTAATTTTTTTACCTTACATAAATCTCGATTATACTAGACACTCGTCGACTCGTTCTTGTCTCAAGAAATCAATGCTCAACGAGCATAGATTTCTATGATATCATTATGTTCTACTTTATGATCTAAACCAACTCTTTGCCAATCAAATTTAGCACTAGTTCCCTTTATTTTAGCATATTTAAACTTATCAACCATATCTTTATGAATTCTCTCACAAACTCTCTCAATTGTAT
>JAYYJK010000061.1:0-8070 GCA_036146255.1 Nanobdellota archaeon | reverse complement strand
ATTTTAGATAAACATACCAACCCCCAAGAATTTGATAAAATATTTCTAGATAAAAAAGAATTCAGTGTTCAAAAAATTAAATTGCTTATCTCAAAATACAGCTGTGATTGTATTGTAATTGGAAATGGAACTGCATCAAATGAGACCTTTGAACTCTTAAGCCAAGAAATTGAATTACCATTTATTATAGTAAATGAATCTGGAGCCTCAGTATATTCTGCATCAAAAATTGGAGCTGAAGAATTTAAAAACTTAGATGCAACTGATAGGGGAACAATAAGTATTGGAAGAAGATATATTGACCCACTCTCAGAACTCATTAAAATCCCAGTTGAAAGTATTGGTGTTGGAATGTATCAGCACGATGTTAATCAAAAAGAATTAAATGAAAAATTATCCTATGTAGTTGAAGATGTAGTTCACTCAATTGGCGTTCAAGTAAATACTGCATCAAAGTATCTTCTTGAAAAAGTCTCCGGACTCACATCAAGAAGTGCACAAAAAATATATGATAACAGACCTTACTCATCAAGAAATCAATTAAAAAAATTACTCACTCCTAAAGCCTACGAGTATGCTATTGGATTTCTAAGAATTAATAATGCTGACGAAGAATTAGACTCAACTGCAATTCATCCAAAAGATTATTCTATTGCAAAAAAAATAATCAAAGAACACATAAAAACATACAATAAAAACTTAGGAATTGGAGAATCCGTATTTAATTTTATTAGAGAGAGTTATGAAAAAAAAGATGAAGATATACGAGTCTATGAAGCTAATGTACAAATTAAAAAAACAAGAAACATAGATGATCTTAAAGAAGATGAAATCATTGAAGGAGTTGTTAGAAATATTATGCAATTTGGAGCATTTGTAGATATTGGAGTAAAACAAGATGGTTTAGTACATATATCAGAGGTTGCAAATACTTTTGTAGATGATATAAATAAATTTTTAACAATTGGTCAAAAAGTAAAAGTAAAAGTAATTTCAATAGATAAAGAAAAAAATAAAATTCAACTCTCAAGTAAACAAGTAAACATCTAAACTAGTTTCTACTAGAAATTAAAAAAAATATTTAAAAAGCAAAAAAATCAAATTCAAGTATGCAAATTTCTAATGAACAATATTTTTTAGAATACAAAACATTGGAAAAAGAATTTTATACTCTTATTTCTCATCTTCCTACAAACTTTCCAAAAGCAATTAATTTACAAGAAGAGAAAAAAAAATTTTTCAAAGCAATTGAAGAAAAAAAAATCTATAATCCACAAATTCTCTTTACTGCAAAAATATATCCTCTTCACGCTATAGAAAAATTAAAACAATTCGAAGTAAATACTCAACATGATAAATATGGTTTCAAACAATTATTAAAAGAAAGAGCATTAGCAAAAATAAATGAAGTTGAATGTCATAGATTCTGGGGTACTCCAAAAAGTACTGTATATGGATTAAAATATAGAGGGCAACCATCAAAAAAGTTACTTGAATCTGCAACAAAATTTGTTAAACAATACAAAAGAAAAAAAGTAAAATTCAAAGTATTAACTCCTCAAATTGCAGCTCAAAGGCTTCATAATGAAGTAAAACACCTCACAGGAGAAGATATCTCAATAAAGTACAATGAAAATCTAACATCTAAAATGAATGTTTCACCAAAAAATAATTTACTCAATATTAATCCAAAAGAGAGATTTACAAGTCTTGATGTGAAAAGACTAAAAGTCCATGAAATTGGAACACATTACATGAGAAATTTCAATGCTCGTCAATTTAGTTTAAAACTTCTAGAAACAGGAACTGCAAATTATATTGAAACAGAAGAAGGATTAGCAGCATACATGGAATACATTAAAGGAGTTAGCTCAGATGCACAAATGTTTATTTATGCTGGTCGTGTAATTGCAACACATTATGCTCTCTCAAAATCATTTTATGATGTATATCATATCTTAAAAAAATATAATTTCAAAGATTCTGATGCATTTTCAATTACTTATAGGGCAAAAAGAAATATTGGAGATACATCAAAACCTGGAGGATTTACTAAAGACTATGTATATTATTCTGGATTTTACAAAATTAAAAAATATGTAAATGAAGGCAAAGATCTCAAAAAACTTTTTATTGGAAAAATAAAAATTGAAGATTTAGACATTATTGGAGATTTTGTAGAGCAACATTTAAAAAGCATAAAGACGATATTAAATACATGAGACACATCAAAAGAATCGTTGAAATAACACAAGAATTTCTAGAAATACCCTCAGCAATTTCTTTTGAACAACCATTTCTAAAATATTTAAATAAAAGAGCTAAAAAGTTAGGGTTTAAAACAAATTTACATGAACAATATCTTCATATTAGACCTAAAAAAAATGACCATACCAAGAAACTATTTAGTATGCACATTGATAGGCATTCTTTAATAAAAAATGATGAAGGTGAACTTGAATATTTAGCATTTTATCTTAAAAAGAAATCATCTTCAAGATTTTCATTTGAGGAAATTGAATCAATGGAAAGAGAAGTAGTAGAAAAAATTAATCAAATTGATAATTTAAAATGTCAACTAAGAGATAATTTCTTTATCATAAAAGAAGAAGATAATAAAACACTTAAAATGGAGAGAAGTGGTAGAAAAATTTTCTTCGAATCAATAGGTCTTAGACATACTCATGAAAATATTAAATCATATAGCCCTCGAAGCGGAAGAATAAAAAGAGAATATAAAACTTGTAGATACGATATTTCTATCAAAGATAAAAAAGTAAAATTTGATACTAATAAACCACTAAAACGAGGGGATGAAATTTTCATGCTCTCAAATGAAGTATATTTTGATAAAAAAGTAATCTCTGGACAAATAGATAATGTTATATCAGCAGCAGTGATATTTTATATCATGGAACTTAGTGAATTTAATCAAGAAGCTCTCTTTACAACTAAAGAAGAAATTGGTGAGAGTTACAAATCAGTTAAAGAATTCTACGATGAACATATTTTCAATAAAGAAAATACTGAGCAAACAACAAATCTCTCTTTAGTAATTTTAGACACTTCACCTTATCTAAGTTTGGATGAAAAAGAAAGAGGTTTTTTAACACTTAGAAATGGAGATGAAAGAGGAATATTTGATGAAAAATTAGGGAAAAAAATAAAACAAATAACAAAAGAGAAAAAAATACCCTATCATCTAAAACCAACTGATACTGGAAAAACAGAATTAGGAACTGTAATTAAAGAAACTAAAGGAAAAATTAATGGTACAACAATTCAACTACCTACAACAAATTATCATACAACATATGAAACATGTACAAAAGAGAGTCTTAAAAATTATTATAGAGTAATTAGAGAACTTAGTAAAAAGTAATTATTTTAACACCCCATCTGGAAAAATTACATGGTGTAATTCCCATTTTTGAGATGCATAAAATTTAATTAGAGGTGATACTTCTTCAAGTAACTTTAAACCATCTTCATATTCTACATAAATTGGAGTTTGTAGTAATTTTATTTTTGATTTTATTTCTCTAAAATAATACCTTGTGTCATAATTTTCTTGTACTTGTTTTTTCAACTTCAAAATATTTACTTGTTTATGTTCAACATTAACTACATCCAAGCATTTTCTCTCAAGAAATCTATGACAGAGATCTTTAAGTATAGAATCCCTATGAGATTGCCATCTTTGAATTTGAGCTAATACTTTAAAATCTGTAAGTTCAAGCAAATCCCACATAGTATTTTTCTTAGTAAAAAATGATTTTATATGTTTATTCATAGGAACCTTAATTCCCTCCTCAAGTAAATCCTTAACTCTCTCAAAAATTCCTATAAAAATTGCATCTCTTTCAATATTAATCTTGTGATAATATACTGTTTTAAATAAATTAATTCTCTGAGTAATTACATCTTCAACTGAAGAAATTGCACTAGGTTTGATAACGAGTTTATTATCTTTAATTGACATCCTCTTCAAAATATAATCAACTTCAACAAATCCATAATTTACACCACAAAAATAAGAATCTCTTGTCATATAATCCATCTTATCAACATCAAGAGTAGAAGAAATTAGTGGATAATAATTCGAATCACCTCTAAGAATTTTAGCTGCTCTCTCAAATCCCATACCTTTAATAATAGCTTGAGCATTTTCTTCGTGATCAAAATGTGGAAATACTCTCTCCCATAAATGAGAAAATGGTCCATGTGCAATATCATGTAAAAGTGCTGCTTGGCAAAGTGCTTCTCTATCTTCTTGAATGATGTCTTCTTCTAAATTATCTATGAGTTTTTTCATTAAATGAAAAGCTCCAAGAGAATGAGAAAATCTTGTATGGTTTGCATTTGGATAAGTAAAATCTGAAAAAGATAATTGTTTAATATATCTAAGTCTTTGAAATGGTTTTGAGTCAATAATCTCTTGTAAATCTCTAGGTATTTCTATTTGCTGGTAGAGAGGATCTTTAATGGTAAGTGGTCTTTGTTTATTCATACTAACCTAAATATTTTATGATTTAAATAAATTTAGTTAATCATCTCCATTCATCTAAAACTTTTATCTCATTTGGTTGCATTTCTAATTCTTCAATTAAATTAAGCCTAAATGTTTCATCATATTTCCAATTTTGAACAAGATATGGTAAAATGTCTACTCTCATTTTTTTCACTGAACATTTGTAAATTTTAGATAATTTCTCAATGAGTTTTAAAGGTTCATCCTTAGATTTCTGAATCTTAGTTCTTGGTTGAAGAGGTAATACTTTATTTGAATACATCCATTTTTTTAAAATCCTTCCATTTTTTTTAAAAGATATCTTTGATAATTGTTGCTCACCTTTAGCTTGAGAAACACCAAAAGTTGCATAAAAATTTACATAAACTAAATATCTCCAATATTGTCTTGACATAATTCTTCCTTTAAAAATATCTGATTTTGATAATTCATTAAATGCCAAATTTAATGCCTGACCTCTATAGAGCATAGGAATATTTTCTTCTAGATAAAGAAGTAAATCATCAAGGTTAACATCAGAATTAAATGAAGAAGATAGTGAATCTTCTGGATATGAATAAAATATTTTCTCTAAAACTTGCTCAATTTTTTTAGTATATGTTCTAAGCTCAACATCCTCAGAAGAAATGAGATTAAATTCCTGATTAACTGAAGCTAATTGTAAGTCATTGATAAAACCTCTAATATCTGCATTATCTCTTTGCTCAATAAAATCATTTAAATCATCTTGCTTATATGAAACATTTTCAGCATCAAATATTCTTTTAGCAATTCCTTCTAAAAGATCAAATGAGTGAGACTCAAAATCAACTACTGTAGTGATTTTTTTAATTGCTTTAATTTTATCTGAATCTTTATTGTTTGCTGTAAATACAAGAGGATATGGTGAAACTTTACTAAGTTTTACAATTTCAGCCAAACCACCCCTATCATTAGTTCCTGAAACTCCATCTGCTTCATCAATAAGCAATAATTTTTCTTTTCCAAACAAAGATTTTTGTTTAATAACATCAACAATATGTTCATTAATTGATTTTTTATTTCTAGCATCAGAAGCATTCATCTCAAATAATTCATAACCATAACTCTCACCAAATAATGTAAGTGTGGTTGTCTTTCCGCTACCAGGCATACCAACAAGCAACAATCCCTTAGATCTTATTTTTTGAGCTGCTTTTGTATCTTTTTCAGAATCCTTTTTTTTCCATGCTTCAAAAAATTCTTTTACTTTTTTAATTTCTTTAGTCTCAATTAATTTGTCTAAAGAATCCAATTGATATTTCATAAACCAAGGTAAAAAAACTTCTCTTTTTTCTTGAGAAAAATTTTCTTTAATCGTATCAAAATTAATTGAAAGAGATTCTGAGTTAACTTGTTGTAACTCATTATTCTCTTCAGATGTAGTTGTTTCTTTTTTTTCCACACCAAATGATGTTAAATCCATAATTATAAACAAGATACTTTGCTTAAAAACTTTTGTTATAACTCTCATTAACCTAATTAGTAATACTAAAATTATATAATATAGTTCAAACAAAAAACATTATGAAAACTAAAAAAGCAATTAGTGAAATTGTTACAATGACCCTTCTTCTATTTGTTATATTATTATCTTTTTTTTCTCTACAAAATTGGTATAATAATTATTATAAAAATAATATTGAGAATTTACCTGACCAACAGTTTAAAAGTTTAGAAATATTAGCAATTAATTCTTCAAATATTTTAATTAAGAACCCCAATAGTGAACAGTTAAGGATAAAGTCAATAGGTTTTCTAGATTCTACTTGTGAGGTTAATGAAATTAGTCCTTCTAATAGTATTGAAAGTTTTTATTTAGACAATTGTTCAAATTTAATTTCACCTGGAAGGTATGAAGTAATAATTAGAACACAATATAATGTTTTCTCTGATTCCATAATTCTTTCTCAAGTAAGTGGTGGGGCTTCATTTCTTGATTGTTCCATAATTCCTTATGGAGATTGGATTTTGGTTCCTGGAAATCCAGCTCTTGGAACAAATGATTTTTGTGTAATGAAATATGAAGCAAAAGCTACAACTTCTTCTGAAGTAAATTTATTTAATCTTACTAATATGTATTGCGGAGATGGTACTGATGAAGGAAGTAATAATTGTCTGACAGATGGAAGTATAAATGTAACTTCTAAAAATTCTTCAAAACCTTTAACTCAAGTTTCTCAAACTGAAGCAAAGCAATTATGTTCAAATTTGGGTAGTGGTTATTCATTAATCACAAATTCACAATGGATTACAATTGCAAGAAATGTTGAGAATGTTTCCTCCAATTGGGCTGATGGAACAATTGGTTCAACAGTTGCAAGTGGTGGAGGACTTAAAAGAGGAAATATTGGAATTGATGATAGTGCTTCTTACAATGCAGTAAGTGATCCTGCAGATAGAAGTTTAGATGCAAACCCACTTTCAATGTTTACTTTATCAAATGAAGAAGAAATTTGGGATATAAGTGGTAATGTTTGGGAATGGACAAATGATACATTTAACACAAATACTGAAAGTTCTTTAGGTCAAGTATCTAATAACTGGCATGAATGGACTACAATTTCCGGACATGATTACTTGGAATCCTCCAATACGTCTTTAGATACTAATTATGGTATAGGTAGAGTTTACACCGATATAGATGATGCTTATCCTTCTGGAATTATCCACGGCCTTCTTCATGGAGGAAATTGGGGTGATGGTATAAATGCAGGTGCATTTTCACTAAATTTATATTATAGCCCTTCAAGTTCTGCTTTTGACATCGGTTTTCGTTGCTCATTTACTCCATAAATTTTCTTAATATAACTAATAAGACTTCTTCAATCCAAAGGAGATTTAATTTTTTTTAGTTCTTGATTTGATACAGTAGTATATATTTGAGTAGTAGATAAATCTGAGTGTCCAAGTAATTCTTGAATGTGTCTTATATCAGTTCCTGCTTCTAAAAGATGTGTTGCAAATGAATGACGAAGTGTATGAATGTGAACGTCTTTGTGAATTCCAGAATCATGTTTTGCTTTTTCAATTACTTTTTGAATTGTTCTTGGATTAAATGGATTGCCATACCTATTTACAAAAAGAAAAGAATCTTTTTTCTTACCTGATGATTCTATGTGATTTTTTAATGAAAGAGATAGATTTTTAGATAAAATACTCATTCTATCTTTACCTCCTTTTCCATCTCTAACCCATACTACATTTTCTAAAGTATCAATATCTTTTACCTTAAGAGTAATGCACTCTGATAAACGAAGACCGCAGGCATAATACATCTTAAGCATAAGCAAATATTGTGGATTTTTGATATGAGAAAATAACATAGATACTTCTTGTTTTGTCAAAACAACTGGCGTTGATTTTTTTATTTTTGGTGTTTTAATTTCAAACTTATTCCCTAAAATTTCGTTATAATAAAATGCTAGAGCTGCCTTAATTAGTGCAAGTGATTTTGTACTTAAACCATCATCGAGTCTCTCTGCAAGATAGAGTTTAACATCTTGTTCAATAATTTCATT
>JAYYJK010000060.1:0-5761 GCA_036146255.1 Nanobdellota archaeon | reverse complement strand
TTTTTTTAAAGTATTTTATTTATTCTCCATCAAAATATTGATGATACACATCAAAATTTGATGTGAAATAGTCTTGTTCTTCGTCTTGTGTTTCTATTTGCATTTTAATAATCTCCACAAGATAGCTTTACTTGTTATCCCCTTATCCTATCGATTGCTTTTTTTACAATCTCTTTAGTTGAAAAAGGTCTCTCTAATCTTTGATATGTTGGGGCAAATTCTTGTTTAAGTGCTACCATGATAGTATGATATGATTTTCTAGATTTATAAAGCACTCTACCAAAATGAGTAGAAAAATATATAAAAGATAACAAACAAAGTAGAATAATGACTGCAAATGTTGTCACATTTGAATCAAAAAAATAAAAAATGCTTACTTTGCACCCATAAAGCAGAGTTCATTTTGAATGAAATTGAAAATGTTACTCTGTATTTATGATACTGAGTTCATTTTAAGGTACTTAAAATGTTATTTTATATTACAGCAGTAGGATCGGGTAATTCATTAAATTATCCACATAATAAAAATTATGAAGGAGTCTTAGCAATTGCTGAGAGAACAAAAGAGAGGGGATTTACATATAAAAATCAAAATCAAAAAGAGTTATTTGAATCTAAATATCATCTTACACAATATAAGTATAAAGAGCTTTTAGTAATTGATACTCACTTAGATATCTATAATACGGGAGTATTAATATTAAATGAGATTGATAATATTAAAAAAAAATATCCTCGAGCAAAATTTCACATAGAACTTAGTGCTGGATATAAGAGAATGGGGCATGTATTAACATTAATTTCTTATATTAGATCCCAAGATATTGAAAAATTAACATTTTTAAGACATACTGCAAATCAAGAATATCTTCCAATTATTACTATTGAGCTCACTGATCGTGAAAAAGATATTTTACATGGATTTAAACACGGAGCATACTTTGGTTGGAATGGGAAAATTAATACGAATTCATTTGTGAGAAATTATCAAAAAGATAGAAAGTATGTTTATAGAATTTTAAAAAAGTGTAAACAAAAAGGACTTTTAGATGATCAGAATAGAATTACTGATTTTGGTGAGTTATTTTTAGAATTCTCTTAAGAGTTCAAGATAATATTTTTAAAAGATAATTTTTATATTTGATTATGGATTTGAAAAATATTGATAAAAAAACTTGGGTCTATGAAGACTTAGCTTTTATTATACCTATGAAACTTTTAAGAAACACTCCTTCAGTTGAATTTTATACTATTCCTGAAGTTATGAAACACCTTGATGCAGTAGATAAGGTAATTCATAAACCAGGTGCTAAATCTCCTATGATTAAAGGAGATTCTAAGCACTATTGGTATATGCATACCGATCAAGAAGATAAGATTGTTGTACATGAAGGGAAAAGGATCATTGAGCTTTATTCTCATAAACACAATAAAATTGAAAAATTCCAAGTAGATGCTCACTCAATTAGACATAAAGGAAAAATTATCTACAGAGGTGCTGCAATTTTAGGTTGGCCTAAACATGTATTTCATAGAATTTCTTCTCCTGAAGGATCAATTTCAACAAATTATGCAAAACATTTCAAAAACTTTGATTTAAAAACTAATTTTAATATTTATGATATTGATGTAAAAGAAAATAAACATTGGATTGTTCGAGAAGGACATAAAGATCAACCAAAGTATGATAGACATCCTGGTGTGAAATAAATATTTACATCTTATGAGTCAATAAACAAGTATTTAAGTACTTTTTATTATACTTTGATATGAATAATTTAGAAGAGAAAGCAGAATATTTTTCAAAAGATAGTTTAAAATATTTTTTTTTTGATTATAAATTAAGAAACCCAGCACTTATTTTTTTTTATATGATTATATCACTTGGACTTTATTTTGTTACTTGGATGTATCAAATTAATAAAAAACTAGAGGAAATTGATGAGAAAGCACCTGCATCAAATAGGGCTGCTTTTGTTCTTGTAATTTTACCTCTTATTTGGTATTTTATTGTTTATTTTTTAGAACTTTATACTACAACTGGAGCTAATTTTTTAAGTAATTTAATTCCTCAAATGGTGAAAGTCTTTGGTTGGGGTATTATTTCTTTTCTTTCTTTAATGTATGTTTATGATTTTTGTATTAGTTTTGGAAAAGTTACACAAACATCAGGAGTATTGTGGTATATTGTAATTTATATGGGATATTTTAGTTTAATTTTAACGATTATTTTAGGATTTCATTTTTTTGTATATACTTTTTATTTCTTATTTTTCCCAATTATTGCAATACCTGCAATGCAAGAAATGCTCAATGTTAGAGCAACAAGATTTACTAAAGAAACACAGAAGAGTTATTTTAATTATATGGAGAGAAAAAATTAGGAGAAAAAATTATTTTTTTGATTTTGTTTTTTCTCTATATACATTAAATCCAATAAGCACTGAAATTAATAATACTACTACTAATAGAATCATTCCAACTGAACCCTCTGAAGCTTTATTTGATTCTTGAGTTGTAATTGAGAGGGTTGTATCTTGAGAGTATCTAGTCTCTCCTACCATAGATTCAATAACTACTTTTGATACATATTCTCTAGGGTATGCATCAGCTACTACTTCCATTTCAAAGATCATTGTTGCACTCTCCCCTGGATTTAATGAAGCACTTAGATACTGAGTTGTTTGTGAAAATACTAGAGGGAATGAAATATCTGGTGATACTCTAACTCTTACATCTTCTGCTTCTTCTTCACCAATATTTGTAATTGTCAATTCTACTCTATTATCAACACTTCCTGCTACAAATGAATCAAGGAGTTTTACATCTTCTACAATTAAATAAGGACTCTCGTCAATTGGCAGATCAAAGTTTAGTGATGATGATACTGTTTCATAGTTATCTCCTACTGCTGTTCTTGTTCTATATGTTAAATCAATTGATGCTTCAATGATTTGAGCTGAAGCATTATCTTCAATATCGATTTCAAATTCCAATACTCCTTCACCACCTGAGCTAATTGATGCAAGAGAATCTTGCATTGAAAAAGCTTGAGATGGTTTTACTAAATCAGAATCCACATTAAGAGTTGCTTTTACAAGTTCTGCATTTCTATCTCCTAAATTTAAAATTGAGACTTGTAATACGTTATTTTCTGAATTTCTAAGTAATTGATTTGGAGCAGTATCAATTGATCCAATTAAGAGTTCAGGTTTTCTTGATTCTTCTTCAATATAAATTTTTACTTTTTTTTCTGTATTAATTGAATCTGTTTTAATTAAAATAGGAACTTCAATAAATCCTTCGTTTAAATCTTCTGAAAAGTAAACTCTAAATGTTCTTGTAATTGATTCTTTTGCAAATACTTTTGAGAAGAATGCATCTTCATTTCCTAGAGGTTTAATTAAGTTTGTTTCTTTTATTGAAAATTGTACATTCTTTGCTTCAGAAGTTTGTTCGGCTGAACCAACATTTGTAAATCTAAGTGTAATATCTGCGTAATCTCCTGCAGTAACTGGAGCAGGGTTTGTAGATATTACTTCAACTGAAAATGAAGCAAAAGCTCCACTTATCAGAAGCATACATCCAAGTAATAGTGTTAATAATTTTTTTTTCATTTTTCTTTATTGTTATAAATAAAAATGGACACCGTGCAGAGCCCGGAGTTTCATTTTTTGTGTTATAATAGTATATTAAGTTGTTAAAAGAGTTCCCTCTTTTTTAAGTTTTCTTTTATAGATAATACTTAATGTAGATGGAACTACAAGTAGTGTTACTATAAATACTGAGAGGATTCCAAATGCTAGTGAGAACCCTAATCTTTGTGTTCCTAGTAATTGAGCAAATGTCAGAGCTAAAAATCCAACAAATGTTGTAATTGAGGTCAAAAATATTGCTTTTCCTGAAGTGAGAAGTGTCTCTTCAATTGATTTTCTAATATTATTAGTTTTAGCAATATATTTTCTAATTCCATCTACAATGTGAATTGAAAAGTCAACCCCAATTCCAAGTACTAAAGATACAATTCCTGTTGAAAGTGATGTAAATGGTACTCCGAAGAATCCCATTAAACCAACGGACCAAATAATTGCAATTATAATTGGAAACAATGATAAAAGTCCAACATAAATTGATGCATATAATATTGATGCAACTAAGAAGACTAATGCAAATCCCATCATTGTTGTAACACCTGCATCTTGCTGTAAAGAGTCACCTAGTTCATCAAATCTTACAATGTCTCCATAAAGAGAAACATCCGCATTAGCAACAGGAGTTTGTTCAATAATTCCAATTACTTCTCTGTATACTGGAGATTTTCCTTCTTCATCTTGACCTAAATTTGATGTAGATATACTTAATTGTGTTAGTGTGAAATCTCTATTAAATTGATCAGATCTCTCATTAGTCAATGTTGTATACACTGAAGTTGAATCATAATCTAAGCCATCATATGGTGAACTTACAGCCTCAATTTCTGGAATTGAGAGAAGCTTTTCTCTTAAGATTGCAATATCTCTTTGAGTTTGTACATTTCTTAAATCCCCATCATTTGCAGTTAATAGAACTGAAAATCTCTCCGAAGTTCCAAAGTTATAATCTAATTCTCTAAATGAAATTGAGATTGGATCATCTTCTGGAATCCAGTTTGAATTTGATGTTGAAAATTGAACTTGTGAAGCTCCATAGATCATAATTAGTGTTACAAAACCAACACCCCATAAAATTACTTTTGCATAATTAGTCTGATATGCTGCTAGTTTTGAGAGTCCTTTTAGAACTTTTAAAAATACTTTATTTGGCTTAGTGTCTATTTTATGATAAAATAATGTCATCATAATAGGAAAGATTGCAAAAGTTGCAGCATAAATAATAAAAATTCCTATTGCAAGTACAATTCCTTGTGCTTGTGATGATGGCGATACACCAAATAAAAGGGCAACAAAACCTGCAAATGTAGTTAAAAATGATGCCGTAATTGGTAATTTTAATTCATTAATAGTATGATGTAGAGCTTCTCTGTGTCCTTCGTGTTCTTGACGTGCTTTATTATAATGTATTGCAATGTGAATACCATAATCCGCTCCAAGACCCAATGTTAAAACACCTACAGCTGCTAATGTAATTGTAATTGGTATATTTAAAAGTACTAATGTAGCTGCTAAAAAAATTAGACTAACAACAGGAGTAGTCATTGTAATTAAAGTAAAAGCTAAATCTCTTGAATACCAATAGAGGATAAGAAAAATAAATACAACTGTAATTACAATTGTTTTTAGGTTATCTTGGATCAATAATGTAGCAACTCTATCGAGAAGAACTGGAAATCCTGTTACCTGAGCATTAACTCCTGCAGGTTCACCTACTTCATCAACAATGGTATTTAATTCATCTAATACATCTTGGAATGCTCCAATTTTATTTGGTGTTTGTAGAGAAACAAATACTTGTGCTACTGTTAAATCATCAGAATACACTGGAGGAGAAACACCAAGAACATAGCTTGACTCTAGAAGAGAATCACTTATTTGTTCAATATAATTTTCAACCCTTGAATCATTTAGAGAATATACTCTATTCTTTAGTATAGACTCTTGATCTAAGGCAATGGATAATACTAATCCATCATTTTGTTCAAATGCGTTGTTTAAAATTCTATCGTTTGTATTATACTGAGAATCTGATGGTATTAATGTACTAAAATCGGAATTAATTTGTAAATTTGAACCAATGTATGCTGATGCAATTATTACTGATAAAA
>JAYYJK010000059.1:0-3580 GCA_036146255.1 Nanobdellota archaeon | reverse complement strand
TACAACTAGAATAATTATATGAAATATCTCCTCCAAGAAATCCATTAGAACATGACCTTTGTAAAGACTCACATACTGAAGGGTACACTTCATTATCAGAATTAAAAAAATTATATGAAGATAAATGGGTAACTTCAACTGAGTCTAAACTACAAGAATCAAAAAGAGTTGAAACATCTAGAAGCTTACTATAATTAGATTCATTAGTTACTAAAGTAATATTTTGAATAACATTCTCTAAATCTAAAATCCCTAAAGTAGATAGATTAATTTCATAACTACCATTACTATAAAATAAAACTGGCTCTTGGAGATTATAGATCCTAGAAGTATTAGCAAGTATTGATGCATCAGCTATAACTTCATTTGTAAATTGTAAGCTATCACCTGCACTTAAACCTACATAAGTTCCAGGGAATTCATGTGTTACTAATCCACCATAATTCATCTCAATAGTTCCATTCTCATACAAAATAATTTCATTATCTGTATCTCCATGTCCTCCATACCAATAAGAATTAAATTTTACCACAGTATATTTATTAGGAGAAATTCCTTGATTATTACAAACAAACATTCCCCCATCTAGAGCTAAATCATTCCAAAAATGAGCTATATTCATATCATTTAAAAAATCTGAATTTGATGGAGAATAACTTGAAATAGAATTAGTTGTAGAAATTTTTCCATTAGTATCTACATAAAAGGGAGTTCCCGAAGATATAATTGAGTCAAAAAATGGTAGATTAAAACCTAAATTAGAGATTGTGTAAATTCCATCGTCATCATCATCAGGAACTACTTGAGTATTACATGAATATCTATTATAATTACCAGAATTAGAAATAATGTCTAAAGAATATGTATACTCTCTGGGATATGTAAAAACAGAACTTCCATTAATTAAGATATCTTTAATTTTTAAAGAGCTAAAATTATTATAAAATGATAGAATATCTCCGCTTAAATTTAAA
Source organism: Nanobdellota archaeon (assembly GCA_036146255.1). Taxonomy (GTDB): domain Archaea; phylum Nanobdellota; class Nanobdellia; order Woesearchaeales; family UBA583; genus UBA583. Next base: position 2,606 of record JAYYJK010000059.1, on the reverse strand, counting down.
ATTTCAGTAATATTTCCAGAACTAACTACTATTTCTTCAGTAATATCATTTATCTCTTGGTCAATAAAAATTGTTCTCACGAGTATTTTATTATCGGTAAATACTCTAAGTAATGCAGAACTTTTTGAAATTTGAGATTTACAATCAGAAATATTTATTGACTCAATTCCTACAACATTAATAGGAGAACTAATACATTCAATAGAATCTAGAGTAATCCTATTAATTGTTACATTAGAGTCAAATTTAAAATAAACATCATCTTCAACTACAGCTTCAATTTCTAAATTCCCTGAAATTGTAGAAATTTCATTTTGAGTATCTGAAAAATAAGAACTCTGTGTTGAGAGATACCATTGCTGAACACTAAAAAAACTCAAAACTAATAACACCAGTAAAAGTGATAAAGAAATAATAGGTGAAATTGCTTTTTTTGAATACATAATTCATTTCGAATATAAGAGTTTTTAAATATTATTAACTCATAAAAAAATACAATACTGTAAACAAAACAATACCTAATCCTGAAACTGGAAATAATGATGCTGTGGAGGTAACTACTGGAGTAAATGAAGTATCTCCAAGTGAAAAAACTACAGTATCGACGCCTAACCCTGGCAGAGAATCTTGCTGAAAATCCCAAGTGCCAACATCCCATCCAGTTAAAGGTTGATTTGAAGAATTCGTGAAATGCTCAATAGTATTAATTGCTGTAATTCCAACAACATATCGATTTCCTGCTCCAATTGAAGGATTACCTGTAAAATTATACCAATATGAATTGGAGACTAAAGAAGAAGGGTCGTAAAATCCTACTAAACCTCCAACATTTGAACTACCACTAACATTTCCAATTGAAAAAGAATTATCTATTCTTCCTTGATCTACAATATAGCTCAAATAACCTACAAGCCCTCCAATATTATCATTTCCTGAAACTGAAGTGTTCGAATATGAATTTGAAATTATAGTATATTCAACTTGACCTACCAAACCACCAACATTATTTCTTCCAGAGATATCACCCAAGGAATATGAATTTGAAATTTCTCCTGATTCTCCATAGAAACTTCCTGCTAAAGCTCCAACCTGGTCTCTAGCATCAATGTCAACATGAATAAATGCATTATCAATAAAACCTGAATAAGAACCTCCAAATAATGTTCCCACAAAATCATTCCCTTCAACAATTCCAGTTAACCCAACATTTTCAATATCACTGTATTGTTGATATCCTGAGAGAATACCTACAAAGTTATTTCCATAAATTTGAGCATCAGAAAAGTAAATTTCAGAAATTGTAGCTGAGTCCATTCTAGAAAAAAGACCTACATTATCACTATTTTTTTGAACAATTTTAAAATCCGATACTGTATAATCATCACCTCTAAGAGTTCCTTGGAAATCTCCTTCCATATATCGAATTGACTCAAAACCATAAGTTCCAAATGGTTCTTCTGAACAATCAATATTTGAAACTAAGATGTAGTTAGCATTATAATAATTTCTCATATTCTGTAATTCTAAACAAGACGAAATTTGGTATGGGTCAATACTAGAACCTACACCACCTTGAAAAAAGAAATGAGATCCTGAGATGGGATTTTCTCTCTCAAGCCTTGGAAGAGAATCTATATAAAAATTCCAACGAGAGATATCTAAAGAAGAAATTGGAATATTTGTCTGGTTTGTAAAGTAAAATAAATTATCAGAAATTGATACAAAAGAACTAGAACTCCCATCACCTAATGCACTAGAAGGGTTACCTGAGAAATTATTCCAATATGTATCAACAATAATAATAGGTTCAACAATATTTCCTCCAACTGAACCTATATTTGAAGAACCTTGCACATAAGATAATGTAAAAGAATTTTCAATAACATTATTCTCTCCAATAATAGAAATATCTCTAGTTTCTCCAGAAACACCAAATAATCCTCCAACGTCTGTTGTACCTGTAACTTTAGACCTGGAATAAGAATCATAAATTTTTGCATGAGACATATTTCCCATCAAACCTCCAACATTATTGCTACCAGTTACATCTGCTTCTGAATAACTATAATAAATTGAAGATACATCTCCCACACCTACAAGACCACCTACATTATTTCCTCCAGTTACATCAGCAAAAGAAAAAGAGTTCTCAATTCTTGAGTAATATTGTAAATCTCCAACTAAAGCTCCAACATTATCATTTCCAGAAACATCTCCTAAAAGCACATCTACATTAGATAAACTAGTAGAATCAAGGACTCCTCCTAATACTCCAACATTTGAATCTCCATTAATACTTACATTATAAAATGAAACATTAGCAATTGTTGCTAAATATGTAATTCCAAAAAGACCAGTATAATTTAAACTGGCATTATCAATATAGAAATTATAAATTGTAAAATAATTTCCATTGAAATCTCCTCTAAAGTCGTTAGGAAATACATTTCCAACTGGAATAAAATTTATTTCCGCACAATCTATGTCTTGAACTAATTCATAGCTTGCAATTAAATCTGAACTCATATTCTGTAACTCTATACAAGAAGAAATTTGATAAGGATTACTACTAGAACCATCCCCTCCTTGAAAGGAGTATATACTTA
>JAYYJK010000058.1:0-6326 GCA_036146255.1 Nanobdellota archaeon | reverse complement strand
TTTTAGAGTTTGAAAATAATCCTTTTTTGAAGGCTTTTTAGTTACCTTCCACACTCTTTTCATATCAGAGAAAGATTTTGAAGCGCTCATTTATAAAAAAAAAGATTACTGGCTTTTTAAAGGTTTAGTTTTTATAAAAGAAGTAATAGAGAGAAAAGCCAAAAGAAAATAGAGAAATAAGATTAATTTAGAGTAAAAAATATAATTGGATAAGGAATTTATAATTAAATTTTTTTATTTAATGAACTCTAAACCAAGTTCATCATCGAGTTGAGCGTTTGCTTGCTCGATTCTTTTTCTTCCCCTAATTTGATCTGATTTAACACCCGTAATTACAACCATTGTTTTAATTACTTTGTTTAAATCTTCCATAATTTGAGCTCCCCAAATAATTTTAGCATCTTCATCAAGAGTTTCTGAGACTTTAGCTACAATTTTTTTAGCATCCTCTAATGTCATATCTGAACCACCAGTTACATTTACTAATGCACCTGAAGCATTTTTTAATTCTACATCTAAAAGAGGGTTGTTTAGAGCTCTTTCAACTGATTCTTCTGCTCTGTTTTCTGAATCTGATTCCCCTAAACCAATCATTGCCATACCTGCATCACTCATTACAGCTTTAATATCTGCAAAGTCTAGATTAATTAACCCATTTTTAGTTACTAGTTCAGTAATCCCCTTAACTGCGTTTGTTAAAACTTCATCAGCTAATTTAAATGCAGTGTGAAGAGGTAAATTTGGAGCAATTTCTAATAATTTCTCATTTGGAATTACAATTAATGTGTCAACATGCCTCTCCATTTTTTCAAGACCTAAAAGAGCATTTTCATATCTTCTTGATCCTTCCATTGCAAATGGTACTGTCACTACACCTACAACTAAAGCACCTGATTTTTTAGAAATGTCAGCAATTACTGGTGCAGCACCAGTACCTGTTCCTCCTCCCATACCTGAAGTAATAAAAATCATATCGGAGTCTCTTAGAGCATCTTTTAATTCATTTTCTTGTTCTTTTGCTGATTCTTCACCAACTTTTGGAGCAGCACCCGCACCTAAACCTTTAGTTAATTCTTTACCAATTAAGATTTTTTTATCTGCATGTGTTTGAATTAAATCTTGTGCGTCAGTATTTACAGCAATAGTTTTTGCACCTTCAATACCAATTTCAGTAATTCTATCTAATGTGTTGTTTCCTCCACCACCAACACCAATTACTTTAATTCTTGCTTGGTGTTGTTTTAGAATATTCATTAATTCTTCATCATCTGAAGACACAGATGGTTTGTCTACATTTTGAGTTTGTACTGCATTTTTAATTAAGCTGTCCATTTTTTAGAGATTTATAATTTAAATCACATGAAAATCCTTTTTAAAAGTTTGTACTATACTAAAAAGACAACATTAATTCCTCGGAGAGAAAGAGAGAAAATAAAAAAATTAAAATTTGTTTAAATAAGTAATAACTTATTGTTTTGGCATTGGTAATTCACCAAATGATACTTTGAAATCTTTGTAATTTGAAATATAATCTTCAAATGTTTTTGTTAATTGGTCATTCATTGCATGAAGTTCTTTAGGAATTGAAATTGTAACATTTTTATCTTTTGTTTCAACTTTAAATAAGTTTTGAGGCATTTTTAAAATAGTTGTAAAAATGAATTCCATTTGTTCTTTAATAGCTTCAACTTTTTGAGTAATAGTGTACTCAATTTTTAATTCTTTACCAGCATAAACATTGTTAAAGTCAACCATTACTCTTCCACCAACTACTGATTTAACTGTTCCAAACATTCCATTAAAATCATATACCATACCTGGAACTGCTCTTAATTTTTGTTCATCAAATACTTTTTTAGGGAATGTTTTAATAAATTCTTTTTTTCTTTTACCAAACCCTTCTTCTACTGATAATTCTAGAGTTCTTTTTTCTCCTTCTTTTGCTTTTTTCATATCTTCATCTAAAGCTTTAACAAAAAAATTTCTCCCAACAATCATAACTTGAGGGCCGTAGCTTTGAGCTTTTGGTAAGTTTGCTTCTTCTGCAGTCTTTTGTGATGTAGACTGAGCTAATTTTCCATTTGAATATACATCAAAATCAATTTTTACAAAATCTTTTTCTTGAATTGTCATTATAGTAAAAGAAAAATTATAATATTTATAAAGATTTAGGAATAAGAAAAATTAAAAATTATTCTTCTGCAGGGTGAGAAGAACTACCATAGGGTTTGAATTCTCGACCTGAGCCTGAATAAAATTTTGGGAAAAACTCTACATAATGGAGTCTTAAGGAGTTGATGAAAGATGCAAAGTTCCCAACTACAATGTTAAATGTATGTCCTACAATAAATAATACTATTCCAAAAATGGATGAAATTATTCCACCTTCAAGTAAGATAAATGAATATTTATTTACAAGTAATCCAATTACCACTGAGGACAAACCTACAGCCATTAAACGAGCATAGGATAATACATTTGTAAAAAAAGATGGAATCTCAGTTATCCCTAAGAATCCATGTTCTTTTACTAACATCATTGCAACAATTGCAAAGAGAACCCAACCTAGAGTTGCTATAATTGAAATTGACATAATCATTCCAATTGAAATTGAAGCAACACTAATTTGTAATAATATCCATACTAGCTTATCCATAATTGCGTGATATTTTGACTCCCCCCAATCTTGGAAAAAACCAATAAATAATCCCAAATTCAGATGAAGAACACCTAATACCAATGAAATGTAGAGTAATGAAATCGGATCTGCGAGCCTACTGAACTCAAATCCGAAAAAACTTGCTTCAAAACCTAAATACTCCCCATACAAAATTCCAAAAATAATTGAGGAGATTGAGGAAATTTGTAGAATTGAAATAAATTCTTTGAATTGTTTGTATTTAGTTTTCAAAAAAGAAAACAATGCTAGTGATAATATACCATAAATTACATCCCCCATAATCATCCCATAAAATATTGGAAAAATTAAAAACATCAAAAAGGTAGGATCAAATTCTCCATATTTTGGAAAGGAATACATCTTCAAAAGAGATTCATAATTCCCTGATGAACCCGGATTGTGTAATTGAGTAGGAACATTCTCTCCTTTTGCTTTTGCTCTTTTAAGTTCAAATGAATCTCCCAATTCTTTTTCTAGAGAATTTTTTAAACCAGATATTTTAGTTGAGGGCACATATCCTGAAACAACTGTAAAATTATCTGTTTTATTGAATTTTATCCTATTTTCTAATAAAGCTGCTTTTTTTGAGAGCCTTAATTCTTCTTTTTTAAGATGAGACAATGAAGCATTAGCAATGGAGTTAATTTTTGAGAGCAAGGATTCTTTTTTCTCTTTTAATTCTTTTATTTTTAGAGGAAGCGAGAGAGAAACTTTTTTTGGTAAGTAAAATTCTTTATAACTAAATGGAATTGTAGATTTAGTTGAAACACTAAAGTATACTCTTTTATCTAGAGTGTATGTAACAATGTTGTGTTTTGAATTTTTCTTTAATAATTTTAAATTTGACTTATCCTCTTTTGGAATAAACCCAACAATCTTTTTTTTATCTAATACATCTTGTGAATTTACTTTAAGAGATGCCAAAACTTTTTGCCTTCTTAGATCATCTTCAAGTGAGAGAATTTTTTGAGAGAGTTCTTTTTCTTCTTTAATTGCTTCAAGAGTTTTTTCAATTGGATTTTCAATTGTTTTTGTAGAATCTTGAGTGTAGAATTTAGTTAAATAAGAAATAGTTGATCTCAAAGATAATAATTCTGAAGATATCTTTGAATTGTCAGTAGCACTAAAAGTTTGAAAATCTTCTTTTTTAAATTTAAAAAATTCCATTAATTTTAGATCGAATAAAATATTTGCAACTCTTTCTAAATCATCCCCTAGTAAAAATAAATTTACTTCTTCCATATCAACTGATTTAAACTTATTCATGTTGATATTCACCTAATAATATTTGTAAAGTAATTCTCTTTGAATTCATTTTATCAAAAGTAAAAACCCCTCCAAGAGCAATACTTTTTGATAGACATCAAACTTTGATGTATAAAAAGCCTACCCTTCGTTAGGACCACATTATAGAAAAATACAGGCATTTTATAAACCTTGGTGAGAATTTAAAATCATATCTTTAAAAGATTAAATCTCTTTAGCTAGATGAGCTAAGTAAACAATGTTTTTGGAGTGAGATCTCTCAATTTTAATATGCCTTTCTAGTTCGAGTTCTTTTAAATAGTTGTAAAATGTTGCTTTGGAACAGTATTTGAAATGATCTACAATCATAAATTTTAATTCAGATAAGTTCATTCCATTATCTCCTACTAAAGACATCATTTTTTGTTTTAGCATTTCCCTTTTATTTGTTTTAGCTTTAAATGCTAACAATGCCTCATAAGGATCTTGCTGAATTGGTTCTTGAACTGACTTTGTTATTGCAGGAGCTGGAATGGAAGGTTGTGTTTGAGGTAATACTGTAGGAGATTGTGTTGGTATTTCTTGAGCCACAGTAGGTTGTTGATAAGATGCCGGACGATTTTTTATTTCTTCTAATTGAGAATGAATTGATTTAAATTCTTCTTTAAAGCTAGATAATAATTGTGTTAGATCTCCTATTTGAGATTTTAATTGAGAATTTTCTAGAGATAAATTTTCAATTGAAGATGATAATTGTCTATTTTCGTCAAAGAGAGTCTCGATGTCCTCTTTGCATGCTTGAAATCCTTTTTTAACTTGTTCTTTGAACTCCATTTTGTAACAAACAATTACCTAAAAATATGGTATATTTAGATGATTATAGTATTATTAAAAAATTCATCTTTATATATTTTTGGAATTACTACTGTGGAGGTGCACACAATACTTTGGAGAAAAATACTATTTCGAGAAACTTATTTAAATAGTAAAAATTACATTTACTTATGGGAGTTGCTCTTAAAGATATTTTAGAATATGATGACATAACAATTGATAAGTTATCAAATAAAAAAATTGCAATAGATACATTTAACATGCTTTATCAATTTTTAGCATCAATTAGACAAAGTGATGGTAATCCACTTACAGATTCAAAAGGAAATGTTACTTCACATCTCAAAGGCTTATTTAATAGACTAATTTATTTTAAAAAAAATAATATTAAAGCTATTTTTGTTTTTGATGGTGTTGCGCCAAAGCTCAAAGAAAAAGAAAGAGAACTTAGGCGAGAAAAGAAGATTGAAGCTGATAAAAAGTATAAAGAAGCAGTAGATATGGGACTTATGGAAGAAGCTAGAAAATATGCTAGTGGAACTACCAAACTTGAAACATTTATGATTGAAGAAGCTAAAGAAATAATTAAAGCTTTTGGATTTCCAATAATTGAAGCCCCTTCAGAGGGAGAAGCACAAGCAGCATATATGGCAAAACAAGGAGATCTTTTTGCAGCAGCATCACAAGATTTTGATTCTTTACTATTTGGAGCACAATATTTAATTAGAAATGTATCTGTTTCTGCTAAAAGAAAAGTTGCAGGTACGTCCCAATACAAAGACGTATCAATTGAGTATTATGATTTAAATAAAATTTTAGACACCCTCCATATTTCTCAAGAAGAACTCATCCATGTAGCAATTATGTGTGGTACTGATTTTAATCCTGGAGGAATTAAAGGAATTGGACCTAAAAAAGCGCTCAAATTAATTAAGGAATATAGAGGACGAGAAGACGAACTCTATAAAACATTAGATTGGCATAGTTATTTTACCCATACATGGGTTGAAGTTTACAATATCTTTCATAAAATGCCTGTGAATAAAGAATACGAATTAGAATTTTCTGAGATGAAAAGAGATAGTATCAAGGAAATTTTAGTTAAGAAAGATTTTTCAGAAGATATGATTGAGAGACAACTCAAAGGAGTTAAAAATGTTAAAACATTAGATTCTTTTTTTGGTTAAAGAAAGCTAATATGCTCAAAAATATTTATTTTTGTATTTAGAATTAGTTTGTTTTAGTTTTGAAAAAAGAAAAAATTAATTTTTTGGTTGTGAATAACAACCATAAGTTTCATCATTTTGTTCCCAGTTTGGAACTCCCGTTACTTTTTCATATCCATTTGGAGGATTAGTAATTGGTGCACTTTGAGGGTTTTCGTATCTAACACTAACAAGAGGATTTGTATCAGTACATCCTGAAGCTTGACTTAATTGCTCATTTGAACCTGTAAAACTATCTGTAAATGTTACAATGATAATTAACAGAACAATTACTACCAAAATTGCAATTACAATTGTGTTAAGCGGTAGACTTTGTGCTCTTTTATGTAAATTTTTAAAAT
>JAYYJK010000057.1:0-3397 GCA_036146255.1 Nanobdellota archaeon | reverse complement strand
ATCCAAAACATGTGAAAGGAATCACAGATACAATTAATAAACACCACACTGTTGAACACTTAGCAAAAGGATTCTTAAGAGCAATTAATGGAGTTTATGTAAATAAAGATGGAACTGTGAGATTTGACATGATTGAGATGGGAATGACTCATTTCAAACCAAAAGAAATTGGAACCTCAATTAAAAAATTACATGAACTAGGATACACACACGATTATTTAGGAAAACCTCTTGAACATGATGAACAAATTTGTGAAATGTTACCACAAGATGTTGCACTTCCTGATTGCGTTGAATCCGGAGATGAGTTAGCATCTGATTTTGTGATGAAAACTGGAAATTATATTGATGATCTACTTGAAAAACTCTACAAATTACCAAAATTCTACAATTTCAAAACAAAAGAAGACACTATTGGACATCTTCTAATTGGTCTTGCCCCACACACATCAGCAGGAATTGTTGGAAGAATTATTGGATATACAAAAACGCAAGGATGTTTTTCCCATCCAGTATGGCACGCAGCCCAAAGACGTAATTTAGATGGTGATGAAAATGGAGTAATGCTTCTTCTAGATGGTCTCATCAATGGATCTCGTGAATTCTTACCAGATAGAAGAGGTTCTAGAACAATGGATGTTAGTCTTGTTTTAACTGCGCATCTTCTTCTAGACCAAGTAGATGATGAAGTCCATGGAATGGATATTGTTGACCACTATCCTCTTGAATTTTATAGGGCAAATAAAGAATACAAATCACCAAAAGAGGTGAAAATTGAGCAAGTAGATAAAAGAGTATATGCAAAAACTGCAGGTGAGAGATATTTGGGATATAAATTCACTCACGATACATCAAATATGAATAATACAATTATGTGTTCTTCATATAAGTCTGTTCCATCTATGAAAGAAAAATTAGACCTACAATTAAATTTAGGGAAAAAAATAAGAGCTGTGGATGCTGACAAAGTAGGAGATCTTGTAATTGACAAACACTTTATGAAAGATATTAAAGGTAACTTGAGAAAATTTGGACAACAACAATTTAGATGTACAAATTGTAATGCAAAATACAGAAGACCTCCTTTAATTGGTAAATGTATTGAGTGTAATGAACCCTCAGTTAACTTTACAATCTCGGAAGGGTCTGTTAAAAAATATGTACAACACTCATTTAACATCTGTGAAGAGTTCAATATTGATCCTTATCTTGTTGAAACATTAGAACTCACTCAACTAAGATTAGATGGAGTATTTGGAAAAGAGCTTGAGAAACAAAAAAGTTTAAGCAGTTTTTTTGGTAAATAAGAACTTAAAAACCAGTATAAGTTACTTTAGATTCTAATTCCTTAGGAATTTGCATCTTTTGATAAAACTCTAGGTTTCCCGATAATAAAAATTTTGAATTTGGAGATGTATGAGCCCAATGACGCATATGTACTCTAAGTGAAAGTGGGTCTTCTTTTACAAGAGTATCTAAATTAATATTTACTGTATAATCTCCGCCCGATACTATGTCTAACAACTGGGCAGATGTTGTCATTTTGTCATTATAATGTAATGTTTTTCTCTCTAAATTCATTTTTCTTTAAAGTCTGCATCAACAGCTCCCTCATTTTTTTTCTTTTTAATTGTAGGTTTTGATTTTACACTTGAAGAACTGGCATCTTTAAATCCAAAATTAGGAGTTCTAACATAAATTTGCTGATACATTCCCTTGGATTTAAATGCCATTAGATCAAGCATACCTAAAATAAAAACTGGAATTAATACCAACCAAGCTAGAACTTTGAAAATAAAAATTGGAATAAATGCTATTAATGTAATACCCATAAAAATAAGTACAACCACCTCTAAAATAACATGTAAAACTTTAAATCTAACTAAAGAAATTAAAAGTTGAACTACAAGTAATCCTATTGCATATAACAACATATCTCCAAATTTTCCAGTAAGTAATAATAAAGCAATTAGAAATAAAAAAGCTATACTTAAAACATATTGTAATGAATCTCCTAGGGATGTTTCTTCAATATTTTTCATAATAAAAGTAGTACTTTAAAGTTTATATAGTTTATTCTAGTCATTAGCTTTAATAGTATCTCATAAACAGTTAGATTTTATAGGTAAGATAAATATATTCAAAAATGATTTTCCGAAGTATGAAATTATAATTATTATACAAACATATTTACTCATAAAAATAACTCTGCAGAGAAAGTACTCCAATTCTGGTAAGTTTTTCCTTACGATATGAAAAATCAACTGGAAATGTTGTGAGTACATTTTCTTGCTTCCTAAGCCTTGAACCATCATCACGAGTGTAATTATAGATTATCAATGTATCTTCAATCTTATTAAACCCATTTTCTCCATCTAAATCAACACCTACTAATTGGCTCTGTTCATTAATTTCATAAAAATAAATAGAAATCATTCCCTCGCCTAATCTACTTCTTAAAAATCTTTTTCCATCTTCAGTTTGAGAATAATTATAAAATGCCATAAATGATCTATAATCCATTACATTTTCAGTATCAGTTCCTTGAGATTTTCTCAAAAAACTCGATTGTACAATAAAATTATATTTATCAAAAACTGCTTCTCTGTCAACATCTTCTTGCAACTCTGCAAAATCGTCTTGAGTAATCGAATTATACCAGGTAAAACCTACCATAATTAAAATATAAACAATAAAAATAATACCTATTGTTTCACCAAATTTTACCTGTCCTGTTTTATTGAAAGGTGAATATTTGGTGCTCATAAATTCACCTCGTGAATTTTTGTTGCTCCAAATTTTACTTGAACCCTCTTTGAATTATAATTAATCACTGTAATCTAAAAAAATTATAAGAAATATTTATATAAAAGTATTTAACAATTGTATTATGGTAAAACAAGAATCTATCTTTTCATTATTTAAGTATTTTATAGGATTTAGAAGCATGCCTAAAGTAACAGATACAGCATTTACAATGCTATTATTTGTCGGAGTAATTGTAGATATTGCAATTATCACTGCAATTAGATCATATCTTGAATATAGTCAAGTTATAGCAAATACACTACAAATTTTAATTGGTATGCCAATTCTTTGGTTAATTTTTTATTCACTTTATTATGTGTTTCAAAATGCATTTCAAGAAAAAGCTAAAATACCATTTTGGAATTCATATATTGCAATAGGAATACCTGTACTTACTGGAACACTGACAATTCATGTAATTAATTTGTTACAATATATCAGTGGAAGTCCCTACATTAATTATTTATTTGCATTAATTAATATTGTATTAATTATATATCTTTTAGTGATGTTTGTAGGAAATATGAAACATTACTTCAACACTACATATCCAAAAGTATTAGCTTCATTAATTTTGGTATTTATAACT
>JAYYJK010000056.1:0-8417 GCA_036146255.1 Nanobdellota archaeon | reverse complement strand
GGATATTTTTGTAATCCTTTTGTTTTTTTTTCTTCTCTTAAGATGTTATATATTGCATTAAATGTTAGTAATGGTAATTCTTCAGTTTCTGGTTTGTCATCAATTATTACAACATCATCACTCATAGAATTTTGTATTCTTTATTCTTTTTAAATATAGTGGTATTGTTTGCTAAACTTTTTAAAGTTTTAATATGTATTTTTCTTATGACTAATAATGATTTTTTTAAGAAATTAGAGTCTTGGTATGAAAAAAAGTATAAGTTATTATTTTTTTTACCACTCTTTTTGTTTTTATTTTCAATAGTATCTATTATTATAACTATTGGTGAAGATGGAACCCCTATTTATCGAGATGTCTCATTAAAGGGAGGATTGAGTGCAATTATTGAATCAACAGCCCTTTCTTCAGTTGAACTTCAGGAGATACTTGAGAATGATTTTGAAGATAATTCTTTTATTGTATCTAATTTAGAAGAAGATGGAGAAGTTATCGGATTTATTGTAGATACGGATATGAATGAGGAGCTTTTTACTCAAGAAGTTTCTTTAATTTTGGGGGAGGACTTAGTTTTAGGAGATAATTATTCATCTAATTTTATTTCACCTACTTTATCATTATCATTTTTTAAACAGGCGATGGTTATCTTAGCAATTTCTTTTTTACTAATGTCTGGAGTTATTTTTCTGTATTTTAGAGAATTAGTTCCTTCAGGAGCAATCGTATTATCTGCACTATTTGATTTAATTGTAACTGTTGGTGTTTTAAATTTTTTTGAAGTTCACATTGGAGTTGCAGGAATTGGTGCATTACTGATGATTATTGGTTACTCAATTGATACAGATGTTTTACTTACAAATAGAATGTATAAGGAAGAAAATGATGATTCTATTTTAGAAAAGCTATCGTTTTCATTTAGAACTGGTTTACTTATGACGTTAACAACTTTAGTTGCAGGAATCGGTGCAATGCTTTTAACAAATTCCTCAGTTATTTTTCAAATTGCTCTGATTTTAGTTGTTGGGCTTTTAGTGGACTTTGTTTCAACATGGTTTTCAAATGCAGGAATTTTATATCATTGGCTGCTTTTAAGAGAAAAAAAAGGAATTAAAAGTCATAGTGCTGGTTCAGGAAATCCTAAAAAGAAATCAAAGAGAAGAAAGTAATTTATTATTTTACTTTTATGTTTTATTTTAATTATATTAATTATAAATTCTTGACAATATGTTTACCTAAACATATTTTTCTGCGTGGATTTGTTCTTTTGTAAATCCTTTTTCTAGGAGTTTTTGAGTTGTTTCTTCTACCATCAGAGGTAATCCACAGATATATACTTGAGTATTATCGGCCTGTATTGAATCTAAATTGTTTTGAACATGGCCAATTCTTCCTTCCCAAGTCTCTGTGGGACGAGAGACAATAGGGATGTATTTGAAGTTAGGTGAGAGAATTTCTAAGTTTTTGAATTCGTCTTCATAGCAGTGATGTCCTTCATGTCTGACTCCAAAAAGAAGAGTCATTTGATAATCTTCTTCATTTGCAATAAGTTCTTTGATCATTGATCTAAGAGGAGCAATCCCAGTTCCAGTCCCAATAAATAGTAGTTGTGGTTTGAGTTCACTTGTTAGTTCATCAGTTTCTTCAATTGCTTTTACTTTATCTAAATTAAATAAACCTAGGGGCCCCATAACCTCAACTTCAAATCCTTCTTCTTTTTTCCACAAATGAGGTGTTAGCTTTCCATTTGGAACTAATTTAATACAGAGTTCTATTTTTTTAGGGTCATGTGGATGTGATGCGATAGAGTAAGGTTTTCTTACTAGTGTTCCTTCTTCTTCAAATGCTAAGTTAATAAATTGTCCCGCTTTAAATTCCATTTCATCTTTTAATGTTAGTTCGAAATGTTTTACATCAGGAGTCAACTCTTTTATTTGAGAAATAATTGCTTTTGTTTTAATTGGTTTGATCATAGTAATTCAAATGAGAGTAAATTTATAAAATCTCTTTTTTAGAAACTATTATGAATTATGATATTGACTTTGGAGAATTTAATATTTCTTCAAATCATAAGAAAAATATTTTAGACTTTATTGATGAATTAATTAGACTTTATTCTCTTCAAAATAATTATTTTAAATTGGAATTTGAAAAAATGTTGGCTTTTGGTACCTGTTTTCCTGCTTTTAACCTAAAGAATAGAAAGGCAAGAATTACAATTAATAAGGATTTATTAGATGAGAATTTATTTGTTGAATTGAAAGGGTGTCTTGCTCATGAATTTGCTCATTTTTACCATTACATGAATTTTTCAAATACTGATTTTTTTAAGTTTGCATACAGAATTGGAGGGTTTGTTTATGCAAGAATATTCTCTAAAGGAAAACTCATTATTTTTAAAAAATACAACCAAGCATATGAACAAATAACCGATCTTACAGCATGTAATTTTGGATACCAAAAAGAATTAACTTTTTTGAAAAAATACATCTCAGTTTATCGAAAAAATTTGAATGGAGGTATTATTCCAGATGAAAAAGATTATTTGAGCTATGATTTTTTGAAACATTTAAAGAAAAAAGATATCGTTCATGAAGCTGAACAAAGAAAAAAATTATTAGGATTTAGGAGTTTGAAGTATTTTTAATTTTACTTAAGTTCTAAATATCAAGATCTTTAGCGTATGTAGCGTTTTCTGTGATGAATGCTTTTCTTGGAGCTACTTTATCTCCCATTAACATACTAAATGTCATGTCTGCTTCTACTGCATCTTCAATAGTTACTTTTTTGAGAAACCTATGTTCAGGATCAAGTGTTGTCTCCCATAATTGTTCTGGATTCATTTCTCCAAGACCTTTATATCTTTGAATTTCAAATCTCTCTCCTTCATGTGCTGCCTGATAGTCTTCCAATTCTTTGTCAGTTTGTAGCCAGATTTTTTGTTTCCCTCTTTTAATTGAATATAGAGGAGGCATTGCAATATAGATATATCCTTTTAATACTAAATCTTTGAAGTGTCTGAAAAATAGTGTTAAAAGTAGTGTTGCAATGTGTGCACCATCAACATCAGCATCGGCCATAATGATGATTTTATGGTATCTTAATTTATCAACATTGTAGTTATCACCAAATCCTGTTCCAAGGGCAGTAATTAGAGTTTTAATTTCATCATTTTCTAAAATTTTTACAAGTCTTGCTTTTTCAACATTTAGAGGTTTACCTTTAAGAGGCATGATTGCTTGTGTTCTTCTTTCTCTTCCTTGTTTTGCTGAACCACCTGCGGAGTCTCCCTCTACAATGAAAAGTTCAGATTCTGCAGGATCTTTTGACTGACAATCAGCAAGTTTTCCTGGAAGTGAAGAGAATTCCATAGCAGTTTTTCTTCTCACTAATTCTCTAGCCTTTTTTGCAGCTTCTCGCGCCTTGTTTGCCTGTGTTGCTTTATCAATAATTAATTGAGCAGCTTTTGGATTTTCATCTAAGAATGTATAGAAATTATCAAAGAATACTGATGACACAATACCTTGAACTTCAGGGTTTCCAAGTTTATCTTTTGTTTGACCTTCGAATTGTGGTTCAGGAACTTTTACGGAAATAATTGCAGTACAACCTTCTCTGATATCATCTCCAGTTAAGTTGATTTTTTTATCTGCAGCTTTACCATTTTTATCAATGTAGTCTTTCATTGCTTTAGTAATTGCAAGTTTAAATCCTGACACATGGGTTCCTTGCCCAGGTGTTGCAATGTTGTTTACAAAACCTTCAAGATTTTCATTAAATGAGTCTGTATATGCAAGAGCAATATCTACAGCAACTCCATCTTTTTCACCAGATACTGACATTATATCAGTCATTAATTTGTTATTTTTAGTTACATATTTTACAAATTCTGAGAGACCACCTTCGTAGTGGAATACTTCTTCTGCATTAGATCTCTCATCTCTAAAGACAATAGTTACATTTGGATTTAGGAATGCAAATTCTCTATATCTTTTTTTCATAACTTTGTAATCAAATTCAATAGTTTCAAAAATGGTTGGGTCTGGATGGAAGGTAACTTTCGTTCCTCTCTTTGATGTTGGACCTACTTCTTTTAACCCTTCTGCAGAATGTTGGTCTTTAAAGTGAAGTTCATATTTTTTACCACCTTTGCTAATTTCAACAGACATATGTGTTGACAGTGCATTTACTACAGAAGAACCTACTCCGTGAAGCCCACCAGATACTTTATAGGTGTCATTGTCAAATTTACCTCCTGCATGAAGAACTGTAAAAATAACTTCTGCTGCAGATTTTCCTTCTGCGTGCATATCAACAGGGATACCTCTACCATTATCTTCTACAGTAACTGAGTTATCTTTATGAATTGTAATTCTAATTTTATCACAATATCCTGCCATTGCCTCATCAATTGCATTATCTACTAATTCTTTAACAAGATGATGGAGACCTGCTAGACCAGTCCCTCCAATATACATTCCAGGTCTTTTTCTTACTGCTTCAAGACCTTTTAAAACTTTAATACTAGATGCTTCATACTCTTTAGCCATACTTAATTTTGATGATTTGAGTTTTTAAATACTTGCTTAATAGCATAAGTGACAACGAAGCGAGTAGTGAGACAAGAGACTTGGAACAAGGAGAATATGTTCTTAATGTCAGAATTTTCTTGATTTATCACTTTAAAAAAGTTATAAATACATAAATAGTTTTTATTCACATGTTTGCTATGGTACAAACACATGAACATAAATCTAAATCTGAGAAGGAATTCTCGTTATTAGATAATGCAGTGATTAACTTAATTGTTGAAAAAACAAAATTAAACAAAGAAAAATATTCACTGATTCTTTCAAAAACAATTATTGTATATGTAATTTTTATTGCACTTGCAATGTATGCTTCTACAGTAAATAAAGATTTACAACAAATTGTAGTAATTGGTTTAGCGGTTGCAACACTACTTTTAGCAGTAGTTTATTTCTATGTAATTGATCACTTTGGTAAAATGGATAGGGACATTGACGAAGTTGTTTCCTTATTACAAACTAAGGCTTTTTTAGGTAAGAAGAAATAATTTGAAATTTTTTCTTACAAACTTTTATTAATTATTTATTTTCAATATATATATGATTTATACAGGAAGATTTTTATTCTTTTTAGGTGTCATGCTCATGTTTAACTTCTTAGCAATTTTTTTAGTTCCATTTTATTGGGATTACCTGAGAAATAGATTGGTTCTAGAAGAAGAATACTTGTCTTCAGTTAATAAGGAATATGTAAATCATATGAAGAGAGTCAAAAGAGTATTTTTCTAACCTTTTTAAAACAAATATTATACTCAAATATATTTATTAATGGTCGATTTTTGTCAATAAAAATATCTGATCTTTTAATTCTTCGATTTATTTTTCTATTTCAAAACTTTTTTTAATTAATGTTTCAATGAGTTCCCTGTTTTTAGATCGTTTTAGAAATGATATTATTAACTTACCTTGTGGTTTGAGGACTCTTACTATTTCTTGAAATGCTTTTTCTATATTATACACATCTTGAATTACAGTAAATGAACATATGCAATCATATGAGTTATTTTCAAATGGCAAATTACATATGTCTCCTTGTATTTTGTTTTTTTCTTTGTTTGAATTTAAATTAAGCAATTCTTGAGAAAGATCGAAACTAGTCACAAGTGAGAGATTAGATGAGAGAAAAGAGTTCAGAACACCGGCACCAGACCCTAAGTCGAGAAGTGAGCCTTTAGTAGGGAGATTGGATATGACAAGAGATATTTTTTCTTCTTGTTCTTGGTGATAGAGTTCAGGATAACCTTTAGCAATTCCATCATAGTAATTTTTCGTCTCTTCTGAAGTTTTTGACATAGAAGAGACAATCTCAATGTTTATAAATATTTTACTCCTAGTTTTGACTATGGATTCCAAAAAAGATACATTTTCTGAGAAAATGTTTGATATTTTTACAAATGGAAGAGTTATTCTCCTTATTTTTTTCGTATTGATGGCATTTATTGCTATGAATATTCAATTTGGAGAAAAAGGGGTAGTAATTAATGGAGTTGTTCCAGGTTCTATTGCTGCTCAGGCAGGAATTGATTTTGATTCTGGATCAGACTTAGCTTCTTTTGAGGAAGTTTATAGTGTTGGGGGAGTTGAAATTACAACTCCTGCCCAGTTTTATTCTTTAATTGAAGAATTACCTCAAAACTCAACTTTTTTATTAGAAACTAATGAAGGTGTTTATTCTGTTTTAAACCCAATTTCTAATTTAAGTGTTTCTGAGAGTTTAGGACTTTCAGTACGAGAAGAGCCAAGATCAAATATTAGACTGGGTATTGAGCTTGAGGGTGGTTCAAGATTGATTTTGAAAACAAACGATACATTATCTGAGAGCGATTTTGATTTATTAGTTGATACGCTTCAATCAAGACTTGACGTTTATGGAGCCTCAGGAACTAAAGTAAATAAGTTAGAAGATGCATTTTCAGATGATCAGTTTATTATTATTGAGAGTATTTCATCAAATAAAAATGATATTTTTGAATTAGTTCAAAGACAAGGAAATTTTGAGGCAATTATTGGAAATACAACAGTATTTACAGGAGATAATGTTGTGAGAGTATACAATGATCCACAACATGCATCTCTTCAAGGATGTTCAGGTTCAAGTGGAAGTTATATTTGTTCTTTTGCATTTTCAGTTCAAATCGATTCAGATGGAACTGATCAGTTTTTTGAAAAAACTAAAACTTTGCAAGTTATTGGTAGTAGATTGTCAGAAGAAGTTAGATTTGTTTTAGATGATACCAATATTACTAGTTTAAGTATTGCTGCATCATTTAAGTATCAAAAAGTATCTCAACCCCAAATTACTGTATCGGGTGATACTGCTGCTACTGAGGATGCAGCTATTGCATCTGCTCAAAGAGAGATGAAGTTTTTACAGACAATTTTATCAACACAGTCACTTCCTACAGAATTAGAAGTTGTACAGTCATATTCAATATCTTCATCTTTGGGGGAAGAGTTATTGTCTAATTCAATATTAGTTGGGTTTATTGCTCTTTTACTTGTATCAAGTGTTGTTGCTCTAAGATATAGAGAATTTGGTCTTTTTATTGCTATTTTTGTTGCATTAATTACTGAAGTAATTATTGTTTTTGGTATTGCTGCTTTTATGAGGCTCTCAATTGATTTAGCTGCAATTGGTGGTTTAATTGCTGCAATTGGTACTGGAGTTGATGATCAAATTATTATTACGGACGAGTATTTTAAGAAAAGAAGAAAAGATGTAAGCTCTAAGAAAAAAATCAAAGGTGCTCTTTCAATTATTATGATTGCATATCTAACAACTCTTGCAGCGATGATTCCTCTTAATTTTGCAGGTCTTAATATTATTCAAGGGTTTGCATTTATGATTATTGTTGGTGTAACTGTTGGAGTATTTATTACACGTCCTGCTTATGCTAGGATTTTGAGAATTATGATGACAACTAGAGCTCAAAGAAAAAAAGAGAGAGAAGAAGAATTAGAAGAAGAACAATGAATACACTTCTAAGATATTCTTATGCTTTAACTAAGGAAGAAATTTCAAGTTTTCATGTATTTATTGATCCAAGTTTTTACTCATTTCCTAAAAAGATTTATTCTGATTTCAAGAAACATTCAGAACATAATTTGATGGGAAAATATAAAGAAAGGGAGTTTATCTCTTTTCTAGAAAAAGAACTTCTAAGAATAAGTCAGTTCTCTACAAAACGTCTTTTTGTTTCACCTCTCTCTGAAAAATTTGTATTAGAAAGAGAATTTGCAAAAAATGACTTTTTAGAAAAAATCTCTAAAGAATCTTCTTTTAAGTTTTCACAAAGTATGTTTTTAGACATTTCTTCATCATATAATGATTTTCTTTCTTTTTTAGATTCATTATCTCATTATAGGAAAAAACCAACACATGATTATTGTGCAAAACAATGCGAATCTTATTTGGATTATTTAGCTTTACAATCTCCTCTTTCAACAACGTATTTATCTACAGAACAACTTAGTACTTATTCAAGCATTTTACATTATAATGCTAGAATTTTTAATTCACCATCAAAAAATAGATTAAATCCATTATTGCTTTCATTGAATCCAAAACCTCAAATTTCTAAAATAATGAATTCTCATCAAGAACTATTTGGGGAAAAGCCTCTTTTCACTCACCAATTAGTTTCTATTTATCCTTCTTTTAGGTCCAGTTGAGCATAATCTTTTTAAACTCTATAGGGTTAATTTTTATTATCGAGTTAACTCGGTACTTGTTTGGCACACAATATTATTCTTGTGGGGGTAGCCAAGTCAGGTCAAAGGCGCTGGATTTAGGCTCCAGTCCGTAAGGTTCAAGGGTTCAAATCCCTTCCC
>JAYYJK010000055.1:0-3899 GCA_036146255.1 Nanobdellota archaeon | reverse complement strand
ACACATGTTGGAAATGAAGAATTAGAAGCTATTTTGAGATATTTATCCAATTAATTTATTTTTAAAAGTACAAATTATTAAAAATAGTTAAAACAAGGTACAAAATATGATTTCATCATTTCTTATCAAAGCAATTGGAGTATATTCTATTATATTTTTAATATTCTTATCAATTGCAATTTTAGGAAGTGATGTTCCAGATAATGACAAAGCAATAATTAAAATGGCAATTACTTTAGTTGTTGTTTGGGTTATTATAATTGGCTCTTTAATGAGAAAATATAGAGATAACATAAAATCTTTAATTCAAAAAATCACAGCACCATATCCTTTGGTATTTTTTCTATTTTCCTTATCTTTAATTTTATTAGAAGAATTGATAACTGTTACTCTTACAAATTTAGCGCCCTTATTTGGTGGAGAAATAGGAAAATCTTTTATTGCTGCTTCAACAAATTATTTTCATGTAATTTTTTTTCACAGTGCTATAATGTTTATTCCTTTTTTATTAGCATGGTCTTATTTGCTTACAAAATACAATTTTAATACTAATCAAATATTTATTTTATTTGGATTTTTGGGTGTAATTGCAGAGAGTTTTATTTCTCCTACAGCTTTTATTGCTGGTTTTTGGGTTTTTGTTTATGGTTTGATGGTATATCTTCCAGCTTATTGCTTGCCAGAGAGATCTCATCTCAAAAAACCAAATATTTTATCATATGTATTAGCAATAATTTTACCTTTGATATTTTCAATTCCTTTTTTTTTCTTAGTTATGAATTTAAGAGAATTATTTAGTATTGTCTTATTTGCATAGTCTCTCATTTTTTAAATAATAGATTCATTTGATTATTGTTTTACATAAATTATTTAAATGAATAAATTTAAAGGAGTTTATGATAATCAAATTAAAAAAAGAAACAGTAAATAATTTTTACATAATTGAAGATCAAAATAAGCTTGAGTTTATTACTAAAAAGTTCATTGGTGAAAACCCAAATTTCCAACCTCAAATTTCTCAAGACCCCTATTTATTTAATAAATCTGAGTTTTCCTTACTTCCAGGAGCAACCAAAAATATCGGCTCAGAGAGTATAAATTTGGGAGGATTCTCAGCAGAATCTCTTGCTAATTACTTCAAACCAGATGCATCAGTAGATATTTTAGCACTAATTGATTCAAATAATACTTCTTTACGGATATCATATTTCATAAGAAATTAAAAATATCTATTTCTCATCATCTTAGACAACAAATCTATTTAAAACAAATTCACAATATATTTTTATGACACAAGATTCATTTACTGACTTACACTTTAAAATTGAAGCTATATTATTTTCTTATGGGGACTATATCTCTCTTAGAGAGATCCAACAAACTCTAGATTTGGATTCAGAGATGATGGCAAAAAATGCTCTTCAAGACCTTCAAGAAAAATACAAAGAAGGATACTCTTTTCATATTGTACAAAATGAAGATGGAAAATATAGGATGTCTGTAAAAGACGATTATGCAGATTTACTCTCAGATATGATCTCGGGTACAGAAATACCTGCAAATGTCTTAAAAGTGCTCTCAGTTATTGCATATGAGCAACCTGTAACTAAAACAAGACTCTCAGAAATTTTAGGAAAATCAGTTAAAAATGAAGTAAATTATCTCTATAGAAATAAATTCTTATCTTATCAAAAACAAGGAATTGGTAAGTATTACAAGGTAACAAAGAAATTTTACGATTATTTCAAACTTGAAGAAGGAGAAGATTTCAGAGATGCTGCAAATAAATCAATTACAACTTTTCTAGAAGAAGTGCCACAGCCAATTCAAGATACTCAAGAAGAAAGCACTACTATTTCTGAAGAAATTTCTAATGAAAAATAATCTTTCTTATTTTTTCATAGTTTTAGTAATGAGTACTTCTTTGTTATTACTTATAAGAAAAATACTATGTATTCTTCTATATTTTACGAATTATTGTGTTTTTACTATCTATTGTTATTGTATAGTGAATAATAATGTTTTAATACTAAAAAATTTGGGATATGTTATAACACACAAGAATTTTTTTGTATTTAAAAATCTTGGAAGTTTAGCAAATATATAGGGGAATAAAAATGGATTTCTTAGTAAAAGACGCATTACAGAATATGGGTGGAGAAGAAGCCCTTGAAAAGTACGAAGTAGGCCAAGCAAAAATGGTTGTTGTTGGTTGTGGTGGAGCAGGACAAAATATGGTTAACTGGTTACATCAAAAAGGAATTGATGGTGCAGAAATTGTAGCAGTTAATACTGATCTTCAGGACTTAAAATTAAAAGCAGCTGATAAAAAAATTTTAGTTGGAAAAGAAGTAACTAGGGGATTAGGTGCTGGTGGAGATCCAAGTAAGGGAGCTGCAGCTGCTCAAGAATCAATTCAAGAAATTAAAGATGCAGTACAAGGTGCAGATATGGTATTTGTTTGTGCTGGTATGGGTGGAGGTTCAGGAACTGGAATTGCACCTGTTGTTGCTAAAGTTGCAAAAGACATGGGAGCTATTGTAATTGGTGTAACTACAATGCCTTTTTCAATTGAGAGAGCAAGAATTGATAAAGCAGAATTTGGTCTTCAAAAATTAAGATCAGTAGCTGACACTGTTGTTGTAATTGATAACAATAGATTAGTTAAAATCGCAGGAAGTTTACCTGTTAAACAAGCATTTGCAGTAGCAAATGAATTAGTTTCAGTTATGATTAAAGGAATTGTTGAAATTATTGCTATCCCTTCACTTGTAAACTTAGACTTTGCAGATGTTAAAGCAATTATGTCCTCAGGAGGTGTTGCAACTGTAGGTATTGGTACTTCAGATACAAATAGAAGATGTGAAGAAGCAGTAGAAGAAGCATTAGCTAATCCTCTTTTAGAAATTGATTACAAAGGAGCTACTGGAGCTTTAATTCACATTACTGGTGGAGAAGATATGACTTTAGAAGAAATCGATAGAGCAGGACAACTAGTAACTCAATCAGTTCACGCAGATGCAAATGTGATTTGGGGAGCTAGAGTAGATGAGTCACATGCAAAAAGAGTAACTGTTATGAGTATTATGACAGGAGTTCAATCACCACATGTTCTAGGTAATGAAACTAAAGAAGAAAAACAACAAAACACTGAAAAAGTTTCATCAGATTTAGGAATTAGAACTGTTTATTAGATAAATAGTTAATTTTTTCTATACAATTTATTTCTCATTTATTTTTCTATTATTTTTGTAATTCTAAGTTATTAGTTAACTTTAAAAAGTACTAATTCTAAATTCAAGTATTATGGCTGCAGAATTATTAATTCCAGTAATTTTCATAATTGTAATTTTTATCCTATCAGGATTAAAACAAATTATGGAATATGAAAGAGGACTAAAGTTTACTTTAGGAAGGTACTCAGGAGATATGACTCCAGGGTTAAATATTGTAATTCCTATTTTTCAATCATATGAAAGAGTAGATATTAGGGTAAAAACAGTAGATGTTCCAAAACAAGACTGTATTACAAAAGATAATGTATCAGTAAATGTTGATGCTGTAACGTATTACTATGTATATGATGTTAAAAAATCAATTTTAGATGTAGAAGATTTCTACTATGCAATTTCTCAATTATCTCAAACAACAATGAGAGATGTTGTAGGAGAAGTTACATTAGATGAACTTTTAGCAAATAGAGATGCTATTTCACAAAAAATTAAAAAAATCATTGATGCTGGTTCAGATCAATGGGGAATTAAAGTTGAGAGGGTTGAATTAAAACACGTAGAATTACCATCAGGTATGCAAAGAATGATGGCAAGAGAAGCAGAGGCTGAGAGGGAAAAAAGAGGAATTATTATTAAATCCGAAGGAGAAGTAACAGCTGCTCAAAA
>JAYYJK010000054.1:0-5143 GCA_036146255.1 Nanobdellota archaeon | reverse complement strand
TTTTTTCTTGAACTCTTCCTGAGACTCTCTCACTTCTTGCTTCTAATTCTTGAGAAAATGATTCTAATTTCACATCTTCTTCTTTTTTTTCGTCTTGATTAAATTCTTTAAATAATAGGGATGTTTTAAAAGTTTCAAGAATTGCACTCTCCATTGTTGTATAAATTGTTTGTTCATCTTCAAATCTTATTTCAACTTTTGTTGGATGGACATTAACGTCAATTATTTCAGGATCTATTTCAATTTCAAGAAAATAAAGAGGATGTCTATTTGTCATTAATTTTGATAGAAAACCACTATAGAGAGCATCACTTAAGACCTTTGATTTGATATATCTAGAATTTACAAAGAAATATTGGTTTTTTTTATATGAATAGGTAATTTGTGTAGGATTACCAATAAATCCTTTAATTTTTATTCCCCTAAATTCATAATTTACTTCAACTAGTTTTCCTCTAATTTCTTTTCCTAAAACATATTCTAAATTTTCTTTTTGAGTTTTAAATGATGGTTTATTAACAAGAATAGTTCCATTGTGTTTTAGAATAATTTTTTTATCATAATGAATTAATTCAAATCTTCTAACTATGTCAATTATTTTTTTGAGTTCCATAGTCTCAGATTTAAGATATTTTTTTCTCGCAGGAGTATTATAAAATAGTTCTTCAACAATTATTGTAGTTCCTCTAGAACAAGCTCCAACTAGAACTTTAGATATGTCATTTGAGCTTATCTCGTAAGCTTGGGAGCTATTTTTTTCAAGAGATATAATCTTTGTCTTAGCAATTGAGAAAATTGATGCTAGAGCTTCTCCTCTAAACCCCATTGTTGAAATAGAATAGAGATCTTCAAATGAAGATATTTTTGAAGTAGCATGCCTTAATGGTGCTTTAAGTAAGTCATCTTTTGAGATACCATCACCATTATCTTTAATTACAATTTTTTTGAGTCCTGATTGTTCTAATTCAATTTCAATTATTGATGAGTTTGCATCAAGAGAATTTTCAACAAGTTCTTTAACGACAGCAGAAGGATTTTCAATAACTTCTCCTGCTGCAATTTGATTTACAATATCAGAGCTCAATAATTGTATAGCCATAATTACATTACAATAGAGTTATTTAAATATGTTTTGAATAACATATTAATTGTTGGAACACTCAACAATATTTATTAAAATATCTTCACCTTCTAGAATTCCTAAATATCTTCTAATAATTATTTCATCACAATCTCCAGTAATGTCTATGTCTTCTCCAGTTACTTTTCTTTCTTGTGTAACAATACCTTCAGGGCATAAAGCTAGGTGAGTTGTGTTTTCAATTCCAAATTCATCAAAAAATGGAGCATAAGTACCTTCAAGATATTCATTACAAGACTCAGCAAATAATGAATCTCTAAACATACATCCATTAATTTCATGACATGTTGCAAGGTATCTTCCAGTTTGAGGATTAATACATGATGAAGTACAAAATGTATTACATGCTAGGGGTTTATTCCCATCTTTCCAAGGATTTGGACAAAAACTAATTTCAGATTCAAAGTAATTATCACTCATGTCAGGATCAAAAGGTGCGATGAGTTCAATTTCTAAATTATATGAATTTGCAATTAAATTTGTTGTATTGAGTTCATAAATTACTTCTTTTCCTTCTTCTGGAATTTGAATAAAGTATTTACTTTCTTGATAGGTATTATCGCTATTTCTTAATGTTAGTTTTAATTCATATGAATCAATCCCACCTACTCCCTTATTACTTGCAAACACTTTAATTGGAATAATCCCATTTTGAGCATTCTCATAATCAATGATTACGTTTTCTAGAAAAACATCTAAATCTCTAACTACTGCAATTGATGTTAAAAAATTATTATTTTCAGCATCTGCAATAAAAGATTCATCTTCATAGATTACATCATCTTCGTCTACTACTGATTTGATAATAAAATTACCAAGATAATCAGGTATGAATACAAAGTCAATAGTTTTACTTTCTCCTGCATTAAGAGAAGAGATAGTTTTTCTATCGATGTGGGTAAATTCATCTTCATGAACTGATTTAACATATAAATCAACAGGAAATGGATCAGTAACATCTAAAGTACCTTGATTTGTAATAGTTACTTTTGTTATTGATTCATTATTGAGATTAAGTAATGTAAATGTTAAATCTCTTGGAATTAAATCTGAAAATGGTGTTGATACACTATTAGTATATACTTTTAGATCAGTTTTTTTACACATTGGAGGAAAACCATTTTCTAATCTCCACTCATTAATATTCATTTCTTTTTCAGGATCATAATAATCCATGCAAAGTTCAATTTGATGATTATCAATATTATGGCTTGCAGTAGGACCCGTATAATTAATTTTAATTCCTAGTGGATATGATGCTCCTGCAGGTATTATTGAACTTGTAGAATTAATATCAAATTCATAGAGATGATTTACTGAAGTATCGGATGAGTCTAAGAAATTAACACTGATATTTACTCCAAAAAGAGCATATTCTAAATAGTTAAATAATAAAAACCTTTGATAGATGTCTGAGATGTAATTTGGTCCATTGGGATAGAGCTCAATAGGATTATCAACAGATACTCCAATAGGATCATTTAAATCTACTCTAATATCAGGTGTTGTTAAATCTCCTTGAGGAAGATTAAATGTTTGATTTGTTCTAGTTAGTTTTGGTGTAACTCTTATTTTTAATTTTTTATCATTGTACTTTGAAAAATCGTCTAACTGGAAAATAACAGTTTGTTTTACTCTTAGTTCATCTCTGCTGTAATCTTTATTTGGTCTTATATTATCTCCATCTGTTCTTTCAAATTCTTTTTCAATAGGAACTGCTTTTCTTTGGTATACTTCGCCTGTCTGGTGATTAATTAATTCTGCATCAAGATAAAATGTATTAGAAGGAATTTTCTTTTTATAGGATGAATGAACTAAACCATTATAAAATGTTGCTTGAAGGGCAGGAATTCCTTCACTTGAAACTGTTGTAATTATTGAACTTGGTTGATAATCTAAATCTCTTATTGCATAAAGAGGATTATATGAACCAATACCATAACCTCTTTTCATCCAACCTCCATCATTTCCCCAAGGAGAATATAAATAGTCATCTTCTTTCCAATTAATTGCTCTAGAATTATCTTTCATTGTTGAATTTTGCCACCAGTTATACACATTATTTCCATCACTTGCTTTTTTGTAATAATATGAAGAATCACTTGCTTTTTTGTATTTAAATCTTTCATAATAATAAAATCTAAATAATGTATTTTGTCTCTCTTCACTGTAGTTTGGAATAGTAACTGTTCTATTGAAATATACTTTGGTATTTCCAGGAATGTTAATAATTTCTCTTTTTTGAGAACCTGAGACATCATCACGTCTAAGGTCATCACTAAAAAACTTAGCTTCACCCCAATAATTATTTTTTGCATAATATTCAGTATATAACAAAGAATCAAATAAAATACTCATATTCTCAGAGTTTGTATTTTCTGCAGAATATTGAACAATAAATGTATCTCCCGGATTTAGGTTATCGCCTTTATGAAATTGACTTTGTAAAACATCATTTTCCCATTTAATAATTGGTGGTGTTGAAGGTAAAATATTACATGAGCTAGAACATGTTGATCCTAAGGGAGTATCTGTTCCATCACATCCCTCACCATATTCTTTAATATTATTTCCACAAATTGGTCCTGGTAAATCAATTAGAAAGTTACTTTCAAGATATTGAAAATGTTCTTCTCCAGAATATTTTTTTCTATCATGTGGTCCTACTCTGAGTTCTATTCTTCCATAGTTAATCATTCCGGAGTTTTTAACCTGAAATTCTCGTGATACGGTTTCATTAGGTTCAACATTATTAGGATACCAAGTATTTGGTCTAGGATTATTTTCATTTTTATAGTAATTATTCCAAGCACCAGCACCATAGTTTAATATTTTATGTCCGTATCTTCTATTAATTTCAGCATCATCAGTATAAGAACAAGTTCCAGTATTTCTAAGAGTTATTTTATAATAAAGGTTGAAATTATTAGAATTATTTTCATTAATATGTAAAACATTTTCATTATCAAAATCACTATCTAAAAAAATATCATTTTTCATATCATGATTTTTATAAGTAATTACTTTCGCATTAGGTCCCCAAGGATATCTATTTGAAGAATTTAATAGAGGAGTTTGCCAGAGAGAAAATTTATCTGAAGAAAAATTTTGGGTAATTTTTTGAATTAAACCATCATTTCCATCATATTCCTTGTTAAAATTATTTGAATTAAGAGCATATTCAATTGTATCTACTTCAATATTTTCTTCACACATTTCAACCTCACATGATGCAGAACATAAATCACCATTGATATTATTACCATCATCACATTCCTCAGTACTGTGCTTAATACCATCTCCACAATATCCTGCAGGTCCATCTAACCAGAAGTATGCATCAATTCTTTGAAATTCTTTACCAGGATTTGGATTATCTGGTCCAATTCTTATTACTGCTTTTCCAAAATTTTCTACATCTCTAAATGCAATTTTATATGTTTTAGATTTTAATCCATTTTGTGGAGCATCATCAAAAATCCATGCATTATTTGGACTAATTGAATTAGTAGAATATGAATTAAAATTATTCATACCATAATATCTTAAGGATTTTTCAAGGTGACTTCCTACAACTGCTTCATTTGAATAGTGGCAAGTACCTGTGTTTTTAAGAGTTATTTTGTAATAAAAATCAAATTCTGCATGATTTGAATTAATAATTAACATATTATTTTTATTAGCATTAAAGTTAGAATCTAGTTTGAAATCATTTTCATTATTTCCATGTTCTCCATATAATTTTGTTCCACCTGATACTGGTGATGAGCTTAAAACTGAGAGATTTGTTGTTTGCCATAAAGAATAATCATTTGTTTCATCATTTCTAGAAATTTTTTGTATTATTCCACTAGATCCATCATAACTTTGATTAAATGTAGGATCGTTTATAGAAAATACAGCTTCCCAAATTATTGCACTGTTTTCACATTCACTTGAAAAAGCAATTTGGGGCATAAGTAACATAAAAAGTAAATAAAGTAGTATTTGTTTCATCTTCCA
>JAYYJK010000053.1:0-3998 GCA_036146255.1 Nanobdellota archaeon | reverse complement strand
ATTAGAACAAGAAAATACATTTACTCTAGAATAATTATAAGTGCAAGAAATAAAACTTATTATAGAATAAATGTATTTGTTAGGTCAAGCATTTGTATGCTCTCCATGTAAGTTATTAAAAAAAACTTTAATAACTTGATATAAATTATGAATTTTTAAAACCCAAACTAAATAAGTTTAATATAAATCAAAGATTTATGAAAACTCATCTTAGATGAGTTTAATCTCAATATTAATTCCTGAAGGAATCCGAATGAACTTTGTTCCAAATATTCGCACGGAAAAGGTTTCGCTTATGCTCAAGCCTTGTTTTTAAAATTGACAACTTATTATTAAATAAGTTTGATTTCAATATTAATCCCTGAAGGAATTTGGATTTTCATAATTTTTCTTAGAACTCTTTCGTTAATCTCAATATCGATTAATCTTTTGTGAATTCTCATTTGGAATCTCTCCCAAGATGCTTTACCTTCACCATCAGGTGATTTTCTTGTTGTAACTCTTAATTTTTTAGTTGGCATTGGAATTGGTCCTGTTAAGGAAACCCCTAATTTTTCAGTGATGTCTTTAACTTCATCAACGAATTTGTTAATTTTGTTAATATCATCTCCAACTAATTTGATTCTTGCTTTTGACATGTTTTATTAGTACTGTTTGTTAAAAGAATTTAAATTTTAAAATTTAAGTTCTTTAGCTTTAAGATCCATACATTGACCTGCAGCAACTGTTTTACCTGAGTCTCTAATTGCGAATCTTGCTAATTGTGGAATATCATCTCTTTTTTCAATTACAACTGCTTTTAATGGTTGGAATGTAACAATTGCAGCATCTCCGTTTCTAATGAAGTCAGGGTTATCTTGTACTTCAGGAGCTAATTTTTTGGAAATTGCTGTAACTCTACATGATACTTGTGCTGTGTGGATGTGGAATACAGGTGAGTAACCTACAGTAATAACTGATGGGTGGTTTAATACCATAATTTGACCTGTGAATTCTTCAACTAATGTTGGAGGTGTTGATGTTTCACCGATAACGTCTCCTCTAGCTAAATCTCCTTTGTTAAATCCTTTTGATGAGAATCCAACGTTAAATCCAGGAATTGCTTCTGAAACTTTTTCGTGGTGCATTTCAATATCTTTAACTTCACCAGCCATACCAGTACCTGTTTTAGCAGGAACAGCAACAACTTTCATACCTGATTTTAAAATACCAGTTTCAATTTTACCTACACAAACTGAACCGATTCCTTTAATGTTATATACATCTTGAAGAGGTAATCTTAAAGGTAAATCTGTTGGTCTGTTAATTGGTTCAGATTCATCTAATAATCCTACTAATGTCTCACCAGTGTACCAAGGCATGTTTTCTGATTTTTTAAATACATTATCTCCAACTAATGAAGCAATTGGTAAGTATCTAACTTGTTTAAATCCTAATTTGTCAGCAAGAGCTTTAACATCAGCTGCAACTTCGTTGTATCTAGCTTCTGCGTAATCTCTCATATCCATTTTGTTTACAGCAACAATTAAATTGTCAATACCGAAAACTTTTGATAGGTAAATGTGCTCTTTTGTTTGTGCGTTAACACCGTCAGTTGAAGCTACAACTAAAACACCAATATCTGCTTGTGAAACACCAGTAATCATGTTTTTAATGAAGTCTGCGTGACCAGGAGCATCAATGATTGTGTAATCGTATTTTTCAGTTTGGAACTTTTTGTGTGAAAGGTCAATAGTAACTCCTCTTTCTCTTTCTTCAGCTAAGTTGTCCATTGTATAAGCGAACTCGAATCCAGCTTTTCCATTAGCAGCTGCTTCTTCTTTTAATTTTCTCATAGTTTGTTCATCAACAGCTCCACCATCGAATAATAATCTACCTACTGTAGTTGATTTTCCGTGATCTACGTGTCCAATGAATACTACGTTCATGTGTGGTAATTCTTTATTTGCCATTTTTATATAAATGTATATCAGAGAGCATACTCTGTATAGTAAAAAAGAGTAGAATTTGTTTTATAAAGCTTATTGTATCTTTACAGTAGTTTTTAGAAATATTATGTATTGTGGTTATATATGGGAAGTAGTGATTATTTTTTAGTAAATAATCTGAAATCTTCTTCTCCTCCGAGTTCTTTAATTATTCTCTCAGCAATTGCTTTTTGTGGATCTCCGATAAATGAACATCTCTCTTTTAAATTTGCAAAACTCGTAAAATCTCCTTCGTCTCTTTCCTCTAAAAGGTCCTTGAGATGTTTTTTACCAATTCCAGGTATTAACTCTAGTGAGTGCTTTCTAATTGTAATTGGTCCTGCTCTGTTGAAAAATGTCACAAATTGTTCTTCTTTTTCATCAATTAAATCCATTAATGTAAATTTTAGCTCGCTTTGTGCAGATCCCGAGATATCTTCAACTTTAAGTGTTTTTTTGATATATTGAATTTCTTCTCTTTTCCCTTCTCCAATATATACTTTATCTCCATTTTTAAGCAGTACTCCTTGTTTTGGTACTAGTTCTAATAATGTAAATGACGAAGTTCCAATTGCTTGTGCAATTTCATCGTCTTTAAATGATTGTTGATTATCTAGAACCACATCTAATACTATTGCATATTCTTCTTTTGGTCCTTCTTGCCTCTTTTGATTTGGATTTCTTGTATGTGGTCTCATATTGTTTTCACCTATGTTTATATTGTGTTTTTTGTTTATAATTGTTTGTATGTTCTACAATTAGAAAAAATAAAATGAAAATTAAGCAAATTGCTTAAGTGTATCTAGAATTTGTTTTGCAGTCTCATCTACGAGAACTAATCCGTCGTGTGAGACAATTGATCTTAATTCAGTACCTGTTTTTGGCATGATATTTAAAATTTTGATGATGTGTTGGTCTTCAATTCTTGGAATGTCTAATGCAATTAAAGCTTCTTTTGCTTTTTCGTATTGTTCATAATCTAATTTAGCGTGTTTTTTCAGAAATTCGTTAACTTTTTCTTCTCTGTAAGTTAATTCAGTTTCTTTTTCACCTATATATTTAGAAGCTTCACTTAGGCTTACTTCTTCTTTGGATAAAATTTCGTAGTTTGTTGACATTTTGTAATTCTAAAAATAAATGATTATTTAAGAGTTTCTCTAAACTCTCACTAAGTGTACTGGATTAACAATACATGTTTTTAGTGCGTTTCCGTCTTTAATTTGTACTTTATAACATGAACCTTGGTTACCAATTACTTCACCAACTTTTCCATGAAATCTTAAACAAAATAATCCTTTTTGTTCTGGGGAGAATGCTTTAAGTAAAACTTTATCTCCTTCTTCAAATGTTTGTAGATATCTTTTTAGAGGTAATTTCCCTTTATCGGAAATTGACATCTTCATTTTATATCTTGATTTTCTTCTAAATCCACCGATTCTTTTCATTTTTGATATAAATAGATTATATCTTTTAGTAAGATATAGTCTAGCTTAGTAAAAAGAAAGGTTGTTTGCTTTAAAAAGATTATTGTTGCATTATGATAGCTTTAAGATTTTTTCTTCATTAATTTGAACATATTTTTTCTTGAAATTAATGATTACTTTATTATTAATACATTTATCATAAGTTTCGATTACTATATTTATATTCCCAAAAACTTCTTTGATTTCATCGATAATTAAATCAAGAGATGAAGAAAATTCTTTTTCGATTAAAATTATACCTTTAATATTACTTTTTCTTTTAAACTTAGAGTACATTTCATTTAATTGAGTGCCCATATAATTAATATATGAAGGTTCAAAATGTGCAAAAAACCCTTCACATGAAAAAAATGATTTTCGATAGATACAAATTCCATAACAACCACCAAAACCTTCTGAAAATAAAACCTTATTTTTACAATATTCTACCTTATCCATTAAAACTTCTATATTTTCATCAGATTTTTGATACACTTTTTCAACTAATACTCAAATCTTCTCTTAAAATGTCTAGTACTTCTTTGTAGAGAGTTTTAGGAAGTCCAAC
>JAYYJK010000052.1:0-2681 GCA_036146255.1 Nanobdellota archaeon | reverse complement strand
ACTTTTTGTGGTTCTGAGTAATCATCAGGAGAATAGTAATCATCTATCTCATGTTCTTTTTTACTTGAAAAAAATGATGTGAATCTATTTGTCATAGACTAATTTAGTGTTTTAATTTTATAAACGTTTGTGATTGACAAGAAGGTACTATTTAATGAAACCATCTAAAGCTTTATTTGATGATGTTGAATCACCTTTTTTTTTCTTTTGTTTTATTGATGAAGGTACCATCTTAATTTCTTCTTTTGATTCTATATTTTCTTGAATAGATAATGCCCTCTCAACTACATGTTTTGGAACTCCGCATAATTTAGCAACATGAATACCATAGGATTTATCTGTTCCTCCTTTTACTATTTTTCTAATAAATTCTACTTCGTTATTTTCTTCTCTTACCAACACATTATAATTTTGAATTGTTGAATAAAAATCTGAGAGTTTATTTAATTGGTGATAATGAGTTGCAAAAATTGTATCTGAACCAATTGAATTTAATTCCTCACTAATTGCCCATGCAAGAGCTAACCCATCGTAAGTAGAAGTTCCTCTTCCAATTTCGTCTAGAAGGACTAGAGATTGGTGGGTTGCGTTGTTGAGAATATTTGCAGACTCACTCATCTCAACCATAAATGTTGATTGTCCCTCCGAGAGTTCATCATGAGCTCCAATTCTTGTAAAGATTTTATCGTATACTTTAAGTGTTGCTTGAGTTGCTGGAACAAAAGATCCCATTTGTGCCATTATTGCTATGAGTGCATTTTGTCTTAAATATGTTGATTTTCCTGCAGCATTAGGTCCTGTAACTAATTTAAATGTTTCTTCTTTATCAAAGAACGTATCATTTGCAATAAAATGAGATACAAATCTTTCAATAACTGGATTTCTTCCTTCAATGATTTGGGTTTTTCCACTAGAAAAATGAGGTCTCACGTAATTGTGTAGTTGAGAGTTTAAAGAGTGTGAGAGTATGACATCTAGTTGTGCTAATTGTCCTGAGAGATTTTGTAGTGATACAATCTCGTGTTGTAGTGTTTTAATTATGTTGTTAAATAATTCTAATTCTAATACTTTTATTTTTTCTTCTGCTCCTAAAATTTGACCTTCTTTTTCTTTTAATTGAGGCATAGTATATCTAATATTATTTGCAAGTGTTTGCTTTGGTTCATATTCCTGTGGTACTTTTGAACTCTGGGATTTTGGTATTTCGATATAATACCCAAATACTCTATTAAATTTAATTTTAAGAGTTGAGATTCCAGTTTGAAGTCTTTCTTGTTCTTCGAGCTCCATTAAAAATTCTTTTGAATTAAATGCAATATTGAAGAGATTCTCTAATTCCTCATTATATTCTTTTTTTATATAACCCATATCTCGAGTATGAGCTGGTGCGCTAGGAGCAATTGCAGATTCTAGAAGATTTGTGACTTGAGGTAGTGTATCCATGTTTTTTATTTGTTTTAGAATTTCTGTTGAAAATAATTCCATGTGTTCTTTAATTGAAGGTATTTTTTCTAATGAAATTTTAAGTGCATACAAATCTTTTGGTGATACAATCCCTGATGCAATTCTTCCTGTAATTCTTTCAATATCATAACATTCATCTAACAAATTTCTAATTTCATTTCTCTCAATAATATATTCATTTGCTTCTTCGATAGCATCGAGTCTTTTTTCAATTTCATTTCTCTCAACTAGAGGTTCAGTTATGTGTTTTTTAAGAAGTCTCGCACCCAGAGATGTTTTTGTTAGATTCAAAGCTCCATAGAGTGTTTTTGATTTATCATTTGAAAAGATTGAATGTGTAATCTCTAAATTTCTCAGAGATGTTGCATCAATGATCATATGAGATGAGAGATTTACTTCGCTTACTTGATTAATATGTGTGAGTTCAATTTTTTGTAGTTTATAGATATAAAATAATAGTGCTCCTGAAGAGATAAGAGATAATAAATTTAGACTTGGAATTTTTCCAAATTGTTTTTTTAAAATTTGTTTTGCATATATTTCATTAAACCTCATATCCGAGAGGAAGTTATGATATATATTTGCATTTGTTATGAAGTCCCTAAGAGATTTTGTTATTGTTTTTTCACTCATAACTATTTCACCTGGAGAGTATTTTCTCATAATTGTTTTTACGTCTTCAATTGATGTTACTTGCGATGTGATAAATTCCCCTGTACTAATATCTACTAAAGAAATACCATACCCTTTTTCTTTTTCAAAATAAAGACACATAATAAAATTATTTTCTTCAGATGGGAGATATTCATCTTCTAAAATAGTACCTGGAGTAATTACTCTTGTTACTCCTCTTTTTACAAGTCCTTTTGCCTGTTTTGGATCTTCGAGTTGCTCACACATTGCAACTTTGTAATTATTTTGAACAAGTTTTTTAATATATGGATTTATTGAATGAAATGGAACCCCCGCCATTGGCGTATCACCACGCTTTGTAAGTGTGATGCCTAGGACCTTGGAGGCGATAGTTGCATCTTCATAGAATGTTTCATAGAAATCTCCTGCTCTAAAAAGAAGAATACAATCTGAA
Source organism: Nanobdellota archaeon (assembly GCA_036146255.1). Classification (GTDB taxonomy): domain Archaea; phylum Nanobdellota; class Nanobdellia; order Woesearchaeales; family UBA583; genus UBA583. The sequence continues at coordinate 130 of JAYYJK010000052.1, read as the reverse complement.
TATTGTTGTTTTAACTCAAGAAATTGTTTCATCATAGGGGTTGGTTTTTTTACCTGTATTTCTTGGTCTTTTGTTGTCATAGAAAAATTTAAGTGAATATTTTTTTTAAAGATTTGGATTAAATATAAAA
>JAYYJK010000051.1:0-2630 GCA_036146255.1 Nanobdellota archaeon | reverse complement strand
ATTTAATGATTATTTTGAATAATAAATTATTCTTCTCTAGGTTTTTTCATTTGAACTTTTGCAGGTCTTATGATTGTTTCTCCTTTTTTGAAACCTTTTTGAATTACTGCGAGTACTTTACCTTCTTCTGCAGATTCATCTTCAATTAGCATTGGTTCATGTTCTTGAGGATTGTATTCATCCCCTACTTTTGGTTCGAAGTTTTCAATTTTATGTTCTTTTAGTGTTGAAATTAAATTTCCGTGGATCATTTCAACTCCTTTAATAAACATCTCTTTATTATCTGTCATTTTAAGAGACATCTCAAAATTATCAATTGATGGGAGTAAATCTTGAACAAATGAAGTAATTGCTCTATCTCTTGCAAGAACTAATTCTTCTTGTGTTCTTCTTTTATAATTTTCTAAATCAGCTCTTGCTCTTAGAAAATCTCCTTGTGCTTCTCTTAGTTGTTCTTCTAACTCTTCAATTTTTTCTTCAGCTGTTTTTTCTTTTTTAATTGAATCTTTTACTTTTGCAGCTGCATTTTTTACTTTTTCAGAAATTGTTTTACCAGACGCTTCAGTTTCACTTTCGTTCTTGTACCCAGCTTGGTTTTCTTCATTTTTAGAAGTTGTATTTTGTTTTTTTTCTTCTGTCATACTAATATCTAAGAAAATAGAATTTATAAATATTTTTATCTAAATCTTATTTTTAATCATTATTTTAGGATTTGTGATAAATTATTCGATTGAGAAACATTCAAATGTTTTGATTTTGTTTTTGAAGATTTCTTGTATCTCTTCTTTGAATGCTTCTACTTGATATTCTTTTTCAAATAGTAATGTTAGGAAGTATTCTGACTTACTCAGAGATTTAATTGCTTTTATTACAAAGGGATTTTCTTTTATTTTTTCATTAATTTCTATTTCTTCTTTAACGTTAAGATAAGTAAATTCAATAATTCCAACATAATGCATTAATCCTAATTTATTGAAGTTAATAATTGGCATGAAATTTTCAATTGCTCCTTGTGAAATCATTTTATCTATTCTGTATTTTACAGTATCTGAGCTAATATCTAATTCTTCAGCAATTTCTTTATACTGAATTCTACCATCTGATTCTAATAATTTTAATATCTCTTTGTCTTTGGTATCTAAAAGTATTTGAGGAGAATCTTTTATCTTTTTGAAATCCTTTTCAGGAGCTTGATCAATTTCATCAAAAAGATTTCTTGTGATATTTTGTTTTTCTTCTTCTTTAATCTCATCAGAACTAATTATTGTATAATAGTTTGCTAATACATCTGAGAATAGATCTAAAATCTCTTGCATTTTTTCTTTAAATTCTTCAATACTTTGAGCATAGAGTCTTACAATTAAATCCCAACCACTATCAGATTTTGTAGTCCAAACTAAATATTTATTTCCAATTGTTTGTTTGATGAATTGATCTTTTGAGAGTTCATCTTCGAGATTAAGTTTTAGTAAAATAATATACTCTTGATAATTGATTGCTTTTTCGTTGATTTTTGGAACAAATTTAACAATTAAGTTTTCTTTTATCAATCTTTTAATTCTATAGTTTACAATCTCACGTCCAAGATCAATTTCTTTAGATATTGAAGAAGATGATTTTCTACCATCGAGAAGAAGTTGTTTTAAAATTAAGATATCTTTTTCTGTGATAATAGAATTTTTTTTAGTCATAGTATATCTCTGAGTTATAGATTTAAAAAGTTTATTCTGATTTTTCTTTATTATTTCTCTTATGAGTTGGTGTAAGTTTTTATAAATGTAGCATCATTGATTCAACTATGAGACTTGTAGGTTATACATCAATACTATTGATTGCAAATATTGTGGTATTTATACTGCAGATGATTTTAGGATCAGAATTTGCTAGGAATTTCATATTAATTCCAGAATTAGCATATTCACAACCATGGATGTTTTTTACATATATGTTTTTTCATGCTGATTTAATTCATTTATTTTTTAATATGTTTGGACTCTATATGTTTGGTTCATTAGTTGAGAGAAGAATTGGTTCAAATAAATTTTTAGCCCTCTATATTGGTTCTGGACTCTTAGCAGCAGTAGCTGGATTTTTTGTATATGATGCAGCTTTAGGGGCATCAGCAGCAGTGGTAGCAACAGTTGCAGCAGCAATTATTTTTTTTCCAAATTCACAAGTATTATTTTGGGGAATTATTCCTATGAAAATGTGGCAATTTGGTTTATTATTTATAGGTATTGAGCTCTATTCAAGTGTTTTTGTACAAAATAATGTTGGTAATTTTGCACATATTATTGGATTTATAATTGGTCTTGCTTATGCATATTATCATATTCGTGTAGTTGATAAGGAACTTTTGAAAAAGAAAATAAAAGTTTCTCGAGCAGAGACAATTGAAGTTATGGATGGTACAAAATATCAAGAGTATATTAAAAAAAATAAATAATTTTTTCACATCTTTTTTGTTCTTTTCTTGTAGTAACTAGCATAATATTTATAAATTGTGCACACCATATCTTTTCTATTATGAGTAATTTATCAGGTAATGATAGGATTTTACATATCATTTTTGGTGCATTAATTGTTATTGCATCAATTATGGTAAAAGGAAAGTTAGCATCAGTTATTGT
>JAYYJK010000050.1:0-5371 GCA_036146255.1 Nanobdellota archaeon | reverse complement strand
GAAGATTATTAAATCAAGGTTATGAAGTTACTGTTTTAGATAATTTCTTTACAGGAAATAAATCAAATATTGCAGATTTAATTGATAATCCTAATTTTACTTTTGTTGTACATGATGTGACTCAACCATTTTGGGGTCAATTTGATGAAATTTACCATTTAGCATGTCCCGCATCTCCTATTCATTATCAAAAAAATCCAGTTGAAACAATTAAAACAACTGTTTTAGGGACAATGAATATGTTAGATTTAGCTCTAAAAACTAAAGCTAAAATACTTCAAGCATCCACATCAGAAATATATGGGGATCCACTTCAACACCCTCAGAAGGAAATCTATTGGGGTAATGTTAATACTATTGGTATTAGGAGTTGTTATGATGAAGGTAAAAGAGCTGCAGAAACATTTTGTTCAGATTATTGGAGAGAGTATGGTGTTGATGTAAGAGTAGTAAGAATTTTTAATACTTATGGTCCAAATATGCATCCAGAAGATGGAAGAGTAGTTTCTAATTTTATAAATCAAGCTCTGGCAGGAGAAGATATAACTATATATGGTAATGGGCTTCAAACAAGATCTTTTCAGTATGTTGAAGATTTAGTAAATATTTTGATAAAATTTATGGAAGAAGACAAAGAGAGCCTAAATATAAATTTCTCTAAAGCAGGTTGGAATGAAATTCCTTTATTAAATACGGGAAATCCAAACGAATTTACCATGATTGAATTAGCAAACAAAATTTTAGATTTAATTCCAAATACAGGTTCAAAACTAACATATAAAGATCTTCCTAAAGACGACCCAAAGCAGAGAAGGCCAGATATTACTATGGCTAAAGAAATTTTTTCATGGGAGCCTACAATTCAACTTGAAGAAGGTCTTAAAAAAACAATTAAACACTTTAAGAATTTGAATCAATAACTTTTATAAAGTTTTATCTTTTCAATTTAATAAAAGAATGGCTAACATTAAAAAAACCGCCAAAACAACTTCAAAAAAAGTTGAAAACACTTCTAAAACATCTATGTTTGCTCAAAACAAGATGATGTTTTCTTTAATGATAAGTGTTGTTTTAGTTTTCATCGCTATGTTTTATGCATATGATGTAAGATCTTCTTCTGTTACTCTAGATGGTATGGAAGAGAGAGTTGAACAAAATATTTATGCACAAGTTCAGCAATTAATTCTTCAAGATATTCAAGCACAATATCCAAATGTACAAAATCAACAATTTTTACAAGAAGAAGCTGCAAAAAGATATGTTGAAGTTCTAGAGACGGGAGTGCTATCTTTTCAAGGGCAAGAAATCATTCTTGATGATTTAGTTCAAGCTCAAGCAAGCCAAGCAAAATCTGCATTTCAAGATGATAGTGGTAATACTTACTTGACTGCAATTGATCCTTATTTCTTTGCTAGAAAAGCTATTAATCTAGCCGAGACAGGAAATCAGGGTGATGATATAATTGATGGCGTAGGTTATGAAACAAAACAACTAGCTCCTAGTGTGAAAGAAATAGGAAATCCGCAATTACATACCTGGCTCTCAGCTAAATTAATTGGAGATACCCAAGGTACTTTTACTGAGAAAACATCAAATATTTTTACTCTCTCAGCAATTTTAGCGGCACTTAGTGTAATTCCAATTTTTATCTTTACAAGAATGTTTACAAACAATATTGTGGCATTATTTACATCTCTCTTACTAGTATCAATTGGAACATTTGTTTCAAGAACAACAGCAGGTTTTGTAGATACTGATGCATATAATGTTTTATTTCCATTACTCATTGCTGCATCTCTATTAGGTGGTTTCTTAGTTAAAAATAAATCGTTAACTATTTCTCTTTCAGCTCTAGCAGGATTATTTACTGGATTATTTTTGTGGGCATGGGATGCCGGATGGTTCTTTGTAGCATTTGCAATAGTTTCATTGGTGGGGTATCTATTTTATCTAACAATTATTAATTATACAAATAAAAAAGAAAACAATTCTTTATCAAATTCAGCAATTACATTAGTAGCATATATTTTTTCATCAGTTATTTTTACTTGGTTAATTACAGGAAAAAATTTATTTTCAGTTCTAGGAAATTCATTAATTTCAAATCTCTCAGGTGATTTAGCAACAATTTCATCATCCTCAATTTGGCCAAATGTATTCTCATCGGTTGCTGAATTAAACCCAGCATCATTCCCTCAAATTATTTCAAGTATTGGAGGGGATTTTATTACAATTTTAGCCCTTTTAGGTTTAGTATTATTGATCTTAGATTTTAAAAAAGAAGAGTCTCAAGTTAAAAACGGAGCACTTGGAGTAATTATTTTCTCAGTTATTTATTTTGTGTTGATGGTAACAGGTGATGTTATTACATCATTTGCTCAAAATCAAAAATTAGTATTTATTGCTTTACTCTTCTTACCAGTAGCTTTAGCTTATTTAGTAGCTCTATTTGGAAAGAACACATCATATAAAATTTTTATTTCAATGCTTCTAACTATTTGGATGGCAGGTACAATTTATATGAGTCTCAATGGAGTAAGATTTATTTTGCTTTTAGCTCCAGCATTTGCAATTGCTGCAGGTTCAGGGTTTTATTACATTGCTCAAAGTATTAATAAATACACAACTAAAGAATTTAATATCAAGGATTCAATGAAACAACAAATCCCTGGATTTATTATAATTACATTAATGTTTGCTCTTGTATTTAATCCAATGTATACCCAAGCATATGCAATAGGTAATTCTGCAACACCTAATTTTGATGATGCATGGTATTCTGCAATGTATAAAATTGATAATGAGACTAGTCAAGATGCAATTATTACATCATGGTGGGACTTTGGTCACTTTTTTGCAGCAGTAGGAAATAGAGGAGTTACTTTTGATGGTGGTTCACAAACAACTCCACAATCTCATTGGGTAGGAAAACTTCTTTTAGAAGAAGAAGAATTAGTATCAGTTGATATTTTAAGAATGCTTACTTGTGGTGGAAATGAAGCATTCAATACGGCATTTGAAATTTCACAAGATCCAACGGGTGGAGTTCACATTAATGAAATGCTCTATGAAACATTTGGAAAAACAGTTGAAGAAAAAAGAGAATTTATCTCAAATTACAAATACTACTCTTTTACTCAAGAAGATATTGACTCAATTATCGAATTTCTTCACTGTGAAAATCCTAGAGAAAATTTAGTAATTACTTCTGGGGATATGGTAGGTAAAGCTCCAGTTTGGGCCCACTGGGGTTCATGGGACTTTACTAAAAAATACGTTCACGATAACTATAAAACATCCTCAGCTCAAGATATGGCAACATTATTAGATAAAAATGTTTCATTAATTGAAGTGTATGTAAATGAATTAAAAGGAATTGATGTTACTGCTTCAACTCAAAATATTAATAGGGAGAATTTAATTAATCAATGGTTTGCACCTTATCCATCTTATGGAGAAAATATTGGTTGTGAATTACAAAATTTAACTCTTCTTTGTGGAGGTCAATTAGAAATTAATCTTCTCACAGGAGTTGTTGAAAATCCAGATGTATTCCAATTTACAATAAGAAATGTGATTCTTCCAAGCCCTAGTGATTTCAGAGTAATTGAAAATGATGAAAATGGGCAAGTTGATTTAATGATCACTCAAAATGCACAAGGGTTCCAAGCAATGGTAACTCAGGCACCACTGGGAACTTCATTATTTACAAAACTCTACTACTTAAATGGATTGGGAACTCAGTACTTTGAAGAATTTCATACTACACAAACTCAAACTGCAGGAAAGGTAAGTATTTGGAAAACAAATTTTGGAGAACTTACTCAAGAAAATTCTTCATTAGTAAATTCAGTCGAATTTACAATTTCAGAAGATGATCTAGTTCAAGCTAATTCTTCAAATTAGTACTTATCTTTTTAAACTAATTTTTTTTATTGTTTCTATGATAAAAGAAACACAACTCTTTCTACCTTTCTTAGAAAATCTATCTAAACAAATTTTAGAAATTTATAATTCTGACTTTTCACATGAAATAAAAAGTGACAATTCTCCTCTAACTCAAGCAGATTTGCTAGTTCATAGAGAGTTAACTCAGTTTATTAAAAAAAATTTTCCCGATGATTCAATTATCTCTGAAGAAGATGAGATAATACCTCTAAGTTATTCTTCTAGGGTCTGGGTTATCGATCCAATTGATGGAACTAAGGATTTTGTTAAAAAAACAGGAGAGTTTTCAATAATGATTGGGCTTCTACAAGAAAATAAACCTCTTTTTGGCTTAGTATACATTCCTGTAACTGGAATTTGTTATAGTGCTAAAATAGGAGAAGGTTCATATGTGACTAAAAATTCAAAAACAACAGTATTAGAAGTTGATTCTTCAGACTCAGAAATTACTTTAGTAACTTCTAGAAATAATTTTAAAGAACAAGATCAAAAAATTGTTGATGTATTAAACATTACAAAATTCAAAACTATGGGCTCAATTGGAGTTAAATTTTCATCTATTGCAAATGGTAATGCAAATTTATGTTTTTATTCTACGTCAGGATTAGGGATATGGGATGCTCTTCCAGTTCATGTAATATTAGAAGAAGCAGGAGGACATATTTTTGATAGAAATGGTAATTCATTAGTCTATAATCTTCAAAACAGGACAATGCTTAAAGGAGTCATAGGTTGTTCAAATGTAGAAATTAAAAAGAAATTTTTAGATAGTTATCAAAAAATTATTGAATAGTATTTTCTTTATACCATATCCAGAGTTTCTCTAATCCTTCGTCAATAGATGTTTTTGGATTATATCCTAGTAATTTCTCTGCTTTAGATATATCTGCATACGTTTTATCTACATCTCCAGGTTGCATTGGTAGGTGTTCTATTTTTGCTTTTTTATTTGTAATATCTTCGATGGTTTCTATAAACTTATTCAACGATACGGGAGTTTTGTTTCCCAAATTAAATATTTCAAATCCAAGTGGAGTATCCAAAGCAGAGATAAAGCCTTCTACAAAATCATCAATATATGTATAATCTCTCTGAGTTGTACCATCTCCAAATTTTTTTATTTTCTTACCTGATGAAATCCATTTTGTAAATAAAATGGGAGCCATGTCAGGCCTACCTCTGGGGCCATATATAGTAAAAGGTCTAATGACATTAATATTAAGGTTATGTAGATGGTGATAAGTAAATGAGAGCAACTCACAAGACTTTTTAGTTGCCGCATAGGGAGAAATAGGGGTATCTACAACATCCTTTTCAGAAAAAGGAACTTTTTGTTGATTTCCATAAACTGAAGATGATGATGTTAAAACAAAATTTTTGATACCAAATATTTTACCTAGTTCTAATAAGTTTAATGTTGCTT
>JAYYJK010000049.1:0-7153 GCA_036146255.1 Nanobdellota archaeon | reverse complement strand
AAATATCAACACTTGACCCTACAGGAACTAACACTGTATCTTTCCAAACTAAATTGTCACTCATCTCCCCGTCTTTTTCAAGAACTAGAAACCTTTGACCGTGAAAATGAATTGGATGTTGCATTGGATGAGCTGAATTTGGATCATTGTATAATCTAATTTTCACCTTGTCACCTACATTAAAGTCTAGATCAATGTCCATGTTTTCTTTTTGAGATATAGAATCTCTTAAAATCCAATTAATATTTTCATCTGTTGACATTGCATTCATCATTGCCATTTCATCTTCCCATTCAAATTTAGCTACATGAATTTCGTGATCTTCATCAAGATACTGTGAACATTCAGACATTTGTGGCATCATCTCACAATGTTCTATTTTTTCTTCCTCACTTAAACCATCAAGCATTGAAGATCCCATCTCCATTTCAACACTTAAATCAATTTGAACGTCAACTTCTTTCTCAAAGTATTCTCTAAAATTATTGATATCTTCAATTACATAAGAATTTTCTCTCAAACTTAAAAATTCTAAAGAGTAATCTTGTTGAGTTTTTTCATCAAGTACAGTAATTGATCCCATAGAATATTCTTTATAAGGGTTGATATGCATTAGTTCAAATTCTCCTGCATCTCTAAAGTAAGCTTCAATTGTATATCTTTGAGATGGTGCAATAATTAAATAATCTACATATTCTTCTTTTTCATAAGAACCAATATCTGCTCCAATTAATTTTAATTGAACTCCTGGTATTGAGAAATTAAACATTCTTGTATTTGCAACATTTGTTACATAAAATCTTACAACTTCTCCTTTATTAAAAGTCATAGAATAATCATCATCACCATTAACAAGCATAACATTACCAAATCTTCCCATCAATGTTTTTGTAGTATGATTTTTGTAGAATGGTTCAACTTGTCCATTCTCTTGAATTGAAATATCATCAACTACTAAAGGAATTTCTTTATTTACAGTGTTATAGTAATTACTATATTTAGAATCAACTAACATATTTCCATAAAGTCCTAATTCTTGTTGAATGTCTTCTCTTACATGAGGATGATACCAGTAAATCCCTTCGTCTGGAAAATCCAACATATATTCAAAACTTGTTCCAGGTTGTTGAGATTTCATAGTAGATCCTGGAACTCCATCATTTTCATTATCTAATCTTAGACCATGCCAGTGAACTGTAGTTTCCATATCTAAATTATTTGTTACATTAACATAAATCGTAGAATCTTGTTTTACTCTTAAAAGAGGTCCTGGAATTTGACCATTATAACCAAACATTCTGATTTTCTGACCTGCAATTTCTTTTTTCACAATATCAATTGATAAGTCAAGGGAGTCTCCATCTTTTAAATTATATACTTGAGACTCTTGAGCTAAAGATAAACCCTCAGTTGACATCTCAAATTGATTATATGATTTTTTATCTCCTTCATACATAATATCTCCCATCATACTAGTTTCATCTGAATCTCTTGTGTCCTTAACCTCACTTGTGCACATAGACATTGAAGGCATTACTTCACATCCTTGCTTGATTTGATCTTGTGTAAGTTCAATTCCTTCGTATTCTTCACAACCTGCCATATACATTTCTTGACAATGAAGAATCATCATTAACTCTGATGCACTATATTCTTTACTTTGAACTTCTTCACTTTGAATTGAAGAAGAACATGCTGCTAAAAAAAGAAGCAGAACGCTTAACAATAAAAATTTTAAGTATTTCATAATAGTATCATTAGATGAAACTATACTTAATGATAGGTGAAACTATATAAATTCCAAATAAATTGTTAATGTATGAATAAAATTGCCAAAGACATTTTATATTTTTCAATAATGATATTATTTTTTGTTTTATTATCCTTAACTGTAGTATCTTTTTATTTTATTGGAATAAATGAAGTTCCATTTATTATTAGTATTTTTGTAAAATATCACGTATTATTTATGTTTTTAATTGCTATTTTTGGTTTAATTTTTGGTTCATTATCCTATTACTTTTTGAATGCTAAAATAACAAGAAATAAAGTTGAAATGAAACAAACAATTTCAATGTTACTTGATCTTCTTCAAAATGAAGAAAAAAAAATTATTAAATTTCTTCTTGACAATAATGGAGTTGCTACTCAATATGAACTTACTAAATTAGAGAATATGACAAAGCTAAAAGTTCATAGATGTTTAGAAAAATTAGAAATTAAAAAAATAGTAAAAAAAGAAAAGATAGGTAAAATCAATAAAATATATCTTAATAAAAATTTAAAAATCTAGTATACATATCTAAACGTTAGATTAATTCTTCCTTCCTTCACTTTCTTTCTCTTAGGTAATTCATGAGCATAAAGTTTTTGTGAATCTCCTTTCATCACAAGTAAAGAACCACTTTCCAAAGGAAATACATACCTTCTCTTCATACCTAGTTTTTCTACAATTACAAAGTCTCTTTGAACTCCTAAGGAAATTGATGCTACAATTGGTCTTATTCCTAGTTCTTTCTCATCATCGCTATGTCTACCCATTGAATCATTACCATCTCTGTAATAATTGAGTAACACTGAGTTAAACTTATATCCTAAGTTTTTCTCTAGTTTTAATCTCAAATCATCCAGTCTCCTAGGAAACATCTCAACTCTCATACGCTCATTTGAGTATGTGTATTCTCTCTCTCCGAACCACTTAATTAATCTCGGCTGCATGTAAGTTTTCCCAAATAAAGTAATTTCTCTTTCCTCCCAATTAGTTTCTTCTATTAGATACTTCATTAACTCATCTGCTTCATCCTCAGATAAAAAATTCTCAATATATTCAAAATCCTCTTGTAATTCTATAGGTATCATAGAAAATCACCTAAAGATTTTTGTGAAGTATCATTTTTAACTTCTTCTCTTTTTTTCTTTGCTTTTTCTTTTCTCTGAAATCTTCTAAATCTTCTAAGCTTTGAAAAAGAAGCCTTCTTTAAAAAATTAGGGTCATTAAGGCTTGCTCTAATCTCTTCTAATTTTTCTTTTACTAAAGCACGAGTCTCTTTGGCTTCTTTCTCGAAGTTAACAATTGGTTTTGGATAATCTTCTCCTAAAATAATCCCATACTGACTCTTTAATTGATATGCATATTTTTGGGGTTCACATAGATACTCTACTTCCTTAACATCCCTAAATACTTCTAAATGTTTTTTAATAAAAATTCCTTGGGAATCATGTTCCTCAATCATTTTTCTTGGATTGTAAATTCTTAGAGGATGTACTCCTACTAAAGCTGATTGCATCTGCCATTGTTGATAATTAATTGCAATATCTCCATCAACTAAATGGCGATGCATAAAATCTGCACCATCTTTCCAATGTTGTCTTAAAATCAATGAATAAAAAGATGCAAGTATTGCTCTTGATCTAAAATTAAGCCAACCTGTACCTATTAAACATCTCAAAGCTGCATCAATAATTGGAAATCCTGTTTGTGCCTTAAAGAATGCATCTATATATTTTTGATTTTTTTCTCTCTCAATATTGCAAATTGGATTAATTGCTTTTTGTTGAGCATGAGGATAATCTTCTAGCTTTTGAGTAAAATGTTCTCTCCAAAAAAGTCTTGTAACATAAAATTCCTTTGTTTTTTTTGTGTGATTTGAAGACATAACTCTTTGATATGCATACTTTGGAGATAAAGCTCCAAGTGAGTAATGAGCAGACAAACGAGAACAATTGAGCTTTGATAATTCTGGTTTTGAAATTGATCTTGAATACAAAGAAATATGTTTTGAAATAAATTCATCTAAATGGGTCAGTGCAACACTCTCTCCTCCTTTAAGAGGATAAGATTGTTTCTTTTTGAGGTTGTATTTTTGAGCAACTTTTTCTAATTTAATTTGTTTTTCTTGAATAACTCCTTTGTATATTTTAGTTTTATCTAACGTGTATATATTATCATCAAAATAATCTTGAGCTTGTTTTGCCCATCCCACTCTACTTGGTCCATCTCGAACTAAAGCATCATTTTGATATCCTATGAAATTTTTATTTAACTTAACTTTATTATCTCTAGAATACCCATAGAGCATTGAAGAATCAAAATTATAATGAACTTTTGCTTGATATTTTTTTTGTAATTTAGAAATAATTTCAACTGAGTCTCCAAAATAAATATGCATATGAATCCCTAAAATTCTATAATTTTTTTTAAGATCTTCAAGACACTCAAACATAAACAAAATCTTATCATCAGAGTCTAATCTATCTTCTGAGAAAAAAAATGGATCTATAATAAAAACTGGTAAAACTGTATTTTTCAAATCTTTAGAAGCTTCAAATAATGCCTTATTATCATGAACCCTAAGATCTCTTCGATGCCATACAATGTTAACATCATCCATAAAAATACTAAGAGATTATTATTTTTAAAGGTAATTTCTATAAAAGGTAGAAAAATATAAACAATACTTTTATATAGTTCAAACTACGACTGTTTATATATGAACATTACTGCTATTCTATCAATTTTCGGAGCAAGTTTATTTACTTGGGTTATACTTGGAATATTCTTTGCCATTGGAACTAACCTATCTAGAGGAATTTTTATTGTAAGTCATTATGCAACATCACTCATTGCCACAGTAGTATTTTTCTCAATAGTATATAAATTCTTACCTACATTAAGTACACCATTTTGGACTATGATTGTGGCAATGATATCTTTTTTCATCATTGAACTTATCGTATTTAATTTTTTTTATAAAGAAGAATTATGGTTTTTGAACTTCGTAGATTGGGTGGTGCCGGTGTTTATTATTGCATCAACAATTTATGGACTTGGAATTTACTTTTTAAATTAAAATGGAAAAAAAATATAAAAAAAGTATTTACATTTTTAGAAGAGATTACAGACTCTACGATAATACATCTCTTATCAAGGCATTAGAAGAATCAGAAGAAGTAATTCCTATTTTCATTTTAAATCCAAAACAAGTTACTAATGAAAATGAATTTTACAATAAACACTCAATTCAATTCCTCTTTGAATCACTAAAAGATCTTAATGAACAACTAAAAGGGAAAGAATCAAAACTTCATCTCTTCTATGGTAAACAACTAGAAATTCTAAAAGATTTAGTTAATAAACACAACATCGAAGCAATCTATCAAAATAAAGACTATACTCCCTTTGCTAGAAAAAGAGACCAATCAATTAAAGAACTATGCTCAAAACTAGAAGTAGATTGTAACTTATATCATGACTATTTATTAAATTCTCCAAAAGAAGTTCTTAAAGGAGATGGTGATCCCTATGGAGTATTTACCCCCTATTACAAAAGAGCATCTATGCACAAAGTCCATGCTCCTAAAGAAAATGATTTTAAAAATTACTCTACAGTTGAGTGTGAAAGTATAGAAATATTAGATAAAATACTTCCTCAAAAAAATAAAGAAATATTAGTAGAAGGTGGAAGAGAAGAAGCATTAAAGATTATAGATTCTCTTGGATTTATGTCAAATTATCAAGATCAAAGAGATTTTCCTTCAGTACATGGTACATCAAGACTTTCAGCTCACCTAAAATTTGGAACTATTTCCTGTAGAGAATTATATTATTTACTTGAAGAAAAAATTCACAATCCTGAAAATGTAAGAAGACAACTTCACTGGAGAGATTTTTGGACATACATTGCCTATCACAACCCAAAAGTCTTCAAAACATCTTACATTGATAAATACTCATATGTTGCTTGGATGCACATAGAAAAAGATGAAAAAACAAAAAAAAATTGGCTCGCCTGGTGTGAAGGAAAAACTGGATTTCCAATTGTAGATGCAGGTATGAGAGAGCTCAATACAACTGGATTTATGCACAATAGAGTCAGAATGATTGTAGCTTCATTTTTAACTAAAGATCTGCACATATCTTACAAAGAAGGTGAAAAATACTTTGGACAACAATTAACAGATTATGATCCATGTCTCAATAACGGTAACTGGCAATGGGCAGCATCAACTGGATGTGATGGACAACCTTATTTTAGGATATTTAATCCTTGGAGACAACAAGAAAGATTTGATAAAGAATGTGAATATATCAAACATTGGATTCCAGAATTAAAAGAACTCACTCCAAAACAAATCCACAATTATTACAAAAAAAATGTACACGTAAAAGGATATCATTATCCTATTGTAATTCATGAAAAAGAAACTCCCTATGCAAAAGACATGTTTAAGTCGAAGACTTAAACGACTAAAAATTTAGAATAAATTTTAAGTATGTTCAAAACTTAAGCATTTTTTGACGATCAAAAAGCTTTGCTTTTTGAATACGTCTAATCCATAGATTATTTATTTTACATCATTTTTTAGAAGTCATTATATGATTTACTAAATCATTATATGAAACCTTGCCATTAATCATCTCCATCCTAAGTAAACGTAATGATTCATACTCTTTTTTTAGATGAGGAGGAATAATATCTAATTGTTTATATGATTGTAGTCTCTGATAATAATTTGAAATTAAAGAAAAAACACCTTCCAAAGAATTTATTTCTAAATCATCCATTTCTAAATAAGAAGACAAAACTAATTGTAAGTCTAAATCCTTAGAATATACTTGGTCTATTCTCTTCTTATAATATTCTAAGGCCTTATCTTCTAACATTCAATCTTAAATGTTCAAATATATAAAAATATATGTAGTCTTTAAAAAGAAGAGAATTAGATTATTTTTTCTTATTGTCAACTAAGACTTCAAAAGTCTGAGCTAAGTTTCTTGCCTGCAGGGTCAAAAATGAAATCAAATAATCATTAAACATAACATAATCAATTGATTTAACATCATTTTGGTCTTGATCAATAATAGTTACTTTAAATAAATCAATATCTACATCAATACTTATTTCTTGTTGCTTCTTACCCCAATTTACTTGAATTACTACAACTAAATTTTCCTCGTCATAATACCAAGTTTTAACTGACTCTTCTGAATCATTGTATACTTTAACATGAACAAAATCTCTAAACTCTTTTGGTAAAAATTCTCTAAAAAAGGTATTCATAGCAAGAGAATCTTCATGCTCTAAAAACTCAATAACCCTTCTAGATCTATTGAGATAAAAAAATTCAGTATAAAGATCTTTCTTAATAATTC